>NZ_ANBC01000595.1:10277-18342 GCF_000341125.1 Nocardiopsis lucentensis DSM 44048
GACGGCGGTGACGCGCGTCCCGCCGCGGAGAACGCCCGGGTCCGCGAGTGACGGGCCGGGATGGTACGGTCGCCAGCCATTCAGCCGGGCCCGCGCCGGTCCGGAACCCGGTGAGCAGCGCCACCGCGGTGACCGGGGCCGTGTTCAGCAGCGCCTGGATCAGGCCCCCGACGACGCCATCGACCTGATCTTCCGACCCCGGACCCCACCGACCCCATGCGTGAGGGCCCCCGTCTCCCCGTAGCGGACGGGTGTGTCCACGGGGAGCCCGGAGGCCCTCGGAGGCGTCGCCGCGGCGCTCAGGCGTAGACGCGCCCGACGAACTCGGCGATCTTGTCGTTCGTGAGGTGGTGGGCCAGGTCGGCCTCGGTGATCATGCCGACCAGCCTCTTGTTCTCGTCGACGACGGGCAGGCGACGGATCTGGTGCGACTCCATCTCCCGCAGGATCTCGTCGACACCGGCGCTGGTGGAGACCCAGCGCGGCGTGCCCTTACACAGCTCCCCGGCGGTGACCCGTGCGGGGTCGTGTCCCTGGGCGATGCACTCGAGGACGATGTCGCGGTCGGTGATGATGCCGCACATGCGCTCGTCGGGGCTGTCGGCGTCCGCGATCGGGATCGCGCCCACGCCCTGTTCACGCATCATCTCGGCGATCCGGTCCAGGCTCTCGTTGGCGGGGGCCCACTTGACTCCCGTGTGCATGATGTCGGCGGCGGTGGTCATCGTGTACTCCTGTCGGTGCTCGGGACGTATGTGACCCGTCGGTCGCGCGCGGCCCTGCCCGAGAAGCGGCGCGCCGGGCTTCTCACCGGTGTCGCGCCGCGCGCCCCGGCCCCGAATCGAGGGCGGGCCCGCGGTCCTCCGCCGGAAAGGCGTGACCAGCGCGAACACAGTCCCCCTCGCCATCCCCCATCACGGGCGGAACATACCCGGGCAAGGGAATCGGTGACAAAGAATTGGGGGGTTCATGGTGGTGCATCTTCTACCCCAAGAGGGCTGAAACAGGTACATGTCGGGCACTTGACCGGCGCACTGCACGCACCGGCGCACGGAGTCGTGAATGACGCGAAGAAGAAGGCGGACGCCCTACGGGGACTTACCCTCTGACACGCGTTTTTGTTCTCCCCGGAACGCATAATCCACCCGAACTCCACCCTTTCGGACAGCCGAGTTCCACCACATTCCTAGGACAAGGCGGGAAAAATCATCAAATCCCTGCGATCGAATCGTTCACGCCTTAGTGTCGTGGAATCCGCAGAGGCCGTTGTGCGGCCGAACCGTCCGACCGCGGGCCGACACGTGTCGTCCCGCTCTCCCCGAAGGAGCCGTCGTGCTCTCCATCGACCAGCAGATGCGGGAGATGCTCCAGACTCCCGGAGTCCGCAGCGTCTGCCTCATCGACTGGCGGGGAGGCGACACCGTGTCGCGTGTCGGCGAGAAGGACCGGGCGGCGGAGTCGACGTGGATCCTCCAGGCCCTCCACACCGGCCCCCTGTGCACCGCCGAAGCGGTGGAGGACGTGGTCGTCACCGACGACGACCACCACCTGCTGCTCGCCGTTCTGAAGGGCTCTGACCTCTGTGTGCAAGTACGGATGGAGCGGGAGCGAGGCAATCTCGCCTTCGCCCTGCGACGACTACGCGGTCTGGCGAGCACGGCCCGCGTCCTGCCGCCCCGACGGGGCCCGGGCCGGGACCGCCCCGTGGCGCGCCCCGCCGTCGCGGTGGACCGTGCGGTACTCGAACGCGTCCTGGAAGGGCTTCGCACCCTGTCGGTCGACCATCCACGGACGGGGCCGGTGATCGCGTGACCGAGCGCCGGTCTCCACTACGGCGCATTCCCGCCGTGCGCCGCTGGATCGCCCAACGGCCGACGCTGCGTCGGACCAACCCCAGAAGAGAGAAGGACATGGCCAACATCGAAACCGGGCTGAAGGAAATGATGGCGATCGAGGGTGCCCTCGGAGCCGCCGTCGTCGATTACGGCAGCGGCATGGCCCTGGGCACGCTCAGCGCGACGAGCGCCTTGGACCTCAACGTCGCCGCGGCGGGCAACACGGAGGTGGTGAGGGCCAAGATGAGGACGATCGAACAGCTCAACCTCAACGAGGCGGTCGAGGACATCCTCATCACCCTGTCCAGCCAGTACCACATCATCCGCCCCCTCACGAGCCGCAACGGGCAGGGCCTGTTCCTCTACCTGGCGCTGGACCGCTCCCGGGGCAACCTCGCCCTGGCCCGCCACAAGCTCAAGAGCATCGAGGGAACGCTGGAGGTCTGAGTCCGCGACCAGGTGTGCGGGCGGGTGGGGAGGCGCGCCCCCGCCCGCCCGCGCGGCGCGACGGGTGTGTCCCGCCGCCACCCGGGAAGGCTCAGGAGGGTCCGCTTCCGCCCGTCGACAGGAGCCCCCGTTGTCAGTCCGTCGAGTCGTACCCGACATCCAGTCGAAGGCCATGGAGGAGAGCCGGGACTTCTACGGTCTCCTGGGGCTCGAGGAGGTCATGAACCTCGGCTGGGTCGTCAACCTCGCCTCCCCCTCCAACCCCACGGCACAGGTCATCCTCATGAGCCGTGACGAGACCGCGCCCGTCACACCGGACATGAGCATCGAGGTGGACGACGTGGACGCGGTGCATGCGGCCGTGGTCGACAGCGGCGCGGAGATCGTCCACCCGTTGCAGGACGAGGAGTGGGGCGTGCGCCGGTTCTTCGTCCGTGACCCGAACGGCCGGGTGGTCAACGTCGTGGGCCACGGCTGACCCGACGCGCCCCCACCGGATCAGGACCGTGGGCTCAGCCGGACCACCGGGTACTCGCGGCCGCTCTTGCTCTGGTACGTGCCCAGGCGGGGCTGGGCTCGGGTGATGCGCTTCCAGGCCCGGTCGCGCTCGGGCCCGTCGAGCACACGCGGCGACACCGGGACCGTCCGGCTCCCGGGCAGTTCGACCGAGGCCCGCTCGGGGCGCCCCATCAGGTTGAGGTGCCAGTCCGGGTGCCGGTCCTTCCCGCCGGACGCGACGACCAGCCACGCGTCCTCACCGTCGGGGAACCACGCCACCGGCGTCTCCCGGGGCTGCCCGCTCCGGCGGCCCGCCGTGTGCAGGATCAGAACGTCCATGCCCATGAACGAGCCGCGCCCGCCGCGGATCTTGCGCTTCATGCGAGCGTTGGCCCGGTGCTGCAGCCACCGCGACACCGGCCCGTGCCCTCCACGACTCTCCACCCGCTGCTCCTGTGCCATGACCGCCTCCAGTCAGTCGCCCTGTCCTCTCGGGGAACCAACCTAGGAGCGAGGCGCTGACCAGTGCTTCTCGATTCCTGATCGATCCGGTGGCCCGCTTCCCACCAGAAGAGGGGCGCCGTCCCACGATGGGAGGACGGAGACGCACGGGACCACGCACGACAGGGGCGGGCGTGGTCGACGGGGTGGGCGCGTCACCACGAGCGGGCCGGTCCGCTGACGTCAGCCGTCGAGAGCGTGCAAACGTCTCAGCCCTGCTGCTGCTCTTCCTCCGGGCGTTCATAGCCCCACTGCATCTGGACGTGCAGATTTCCCTCCACCGACGACTTGGCGATGACCGCCCCGGCCTCCGCGGTGAGTTTCACTCCGAAGGTCACTTTGATGACGTCCGGCTTCAGGGAGTTTCCCAGTTCGTCGAGTGTCGCCGAAACGGCTTTGCGTACGGTGGAGAGTTTCTCCGTGAACGTCTGGGTGGCGTCCTCGATCTCCCTGCCACCGCTGACCAGCATACTGTCGTCGCGGCCGTCATCGACCTCCACGACGACGGAGTCCCCGCCGTCCACGCTGAAACGAACGAGTCGTGACACTTAATGCACCTCTCGGGGGGAGCAGCCGCCGTGATCACATGATCGGTAGCTGAGTGGGCATGTACAAGTGAGTCCGAACGTTATCAGAAAACATAAGCGACCGACCGAACTTTCCGGACTGCGCGGGAAACAGGAGCGACCAATGATGGAACTGGGAGAATCGAGGCCGCCTCGTGCATAGAAAAGACCAGGGAAGACGGCGCCCCCGGAGGGACACGTGAGAGGACTCGGCCAGGAACCGGGCACGTGGCGCGTCTCCAGTTTCAGCCAGAACGGGGGGAGCACCTGTGTCGAGGTGACACTGTGGGACACGGGCCACGTCGGCGTGCGCGACTCCACCCACCGGGACCTGGCCGCGCTCGCCTTCCCACCGGAGCAGTGGGCCGTGCTGGCCCGGTTGGCCCACGGCGTATGAACGGCGGTGCGGACGGTCCGCACCGCTCGGTCACATCTGTGTCAGGAAGATGTCGGCGTCTCCTCGCACCGACTGCCGGATACTCAGCGTCGCCGGATGGTCCGCGCCCATGACGTCCCGGTAGGCGGCCTCCAGCGCACCGAACTCCTCCGCGACATCCTCACCCTGCGCGCCGCGGTCCACCAGGAGGTTCCGGTGGGCCACCAGCGTCAGCGGGTGTCGGTCGCCCAGCTCCACGCGGCAGTCCGCGACCGTCATCTCGTCGCGCTCGCGCGCCCCCACGACGTCCCCGGTGAGGAAGTGGTCGTTGGCGACGTCGACCCGGCACGCCAGCGTGCTCGGGTGGTGCGCGCCGAGCCGCTCGTGCAGCAGCGTGTGGGATCGCTCGTCCATGTCCCGCGCCTCCGCGGCCCGGCCCAGACGGCGCAGGATGATACCCCGGTTGACCGTGGCCGCCACGACGTGCGGGTGCTCCTCCCCGAGGAGCTTGACGTAGCGCTCACCGGACGTCTCGGCCAGTTCCAACGCCTCGTCGTACCGGTTCACGGCGTTCAGGCACAGAGTGTGGATGAGCGCCGCGTACAGGGTGTCGCTGCTGTCCACCCCGAGTTTGGCCAGGAACCGCTGCCAGGTGCGCTCGGACAGGGCGAAGGCGCCGGCGTGGTCGCCGATCCGCCGCCGCATCACGGCCAGCACCGACTCGTTGGACAGCGTCCCCGCGTCGTCGGAGCCGAAGACCGCCGCGCACCGCTGCACCACCTCGGTCTGGATCCGCTCCGCCTCGCGGTAGTGGCCCAGCTCCATCATCGCCTCGGCGTACCCGTTGGAGGTGCCGATCATGTTCGGGTGGTCCGGGCCCAGGACCGACTCCGTCCGGTCCAGGACGTCGCGGTAGCGGTCGACCGACGCCCTGGGGTCACCGCTGAGCAGGAGGCTGTAGCCCAGGTTGTGCGCCATCTCCAGGGTCAGCGGATCGTCCTCACTGAACATGCGCACCCGACCGCGGTAGATGTCGGCCGTCTCCCGGAGGGAGTCGGCGAACCTGCCCATGGTCCGCAGGTTGCGCACGTGCTCGCGCTCGGCCTCCAGCGCCTCGGGGGACTGCTCGCCGTGTGCCTCGCGCAGCGTGAGCAGGGTGGACTCGCACAGTTCGTGCGCCTCCACCAGCTTGCCCTCCTCGCGCATGACCTTGGAGATCTGGAGCGCCATGTGCAGGGTGTTGCGGTGTTCCTCGCCCAGGGTCCGGCGCCACCACTCGTGCGCCGTCCTGGCCAGCCGCCCGGCCTCCCCGAACTCACCCGCGGGGACCGCGTTGCGGACGAGCTGGATGACGAGGTTGCGCACCCACGGGTCCTCACAGTTCCACGCCTCCGACGCCCACACGTGCGGCACCAGCCGCGCGTACCGCTGGTGGGCGGCGACGGAGTCGTCCTGGGGATCGTTGCGGCCCAGGAGCTGGTGGGCGCAGTGGCGCATCGCCTCCCGTTCCTCGTCGCTCATGGGCGCCTGGACCGCGCGCTGGACCAGGCGGTGCAGCGAGATGGTGTTGCTGCGGTGGGAGATGTGCGCGAGGCTGTTGCGCCCGATGTCGCGGATGGCCATCCCCAACCGCGCGGGCTCCTCCAGCGCCTGGCGGAGTTCGGGCGGCGCGTCGATCTGCCGGGCGAAGTTGAACAGCGAGCGCGGAATGGGCGCGGTGGCCAGGAACGAGCAGAGCTGGAGGAGCTGGAGCGCGGCCGGGTTGGTGGTCGCGAGCCGGTCCAGCGAGACGTTCCAGGCGGCCGCGACGGGAACCGGGTAGTCCGGGTCCACGGGGGACAGCAGCTGGATCATCTCGGTGGACTTGTCGGCGAACTGCCGCAGGTACTCCTCGGTGTCCATCCCGCTCTCGTGCAGCCACACCGCCGCCTGGTTCAGGGCCAGTGGGAGGTCGCCGAGCTCCTCGGCCAGGCGGTCGGCCTCGCCCTCGGTCAGCGAGGTCGGACCGCGGCGCTTGAGCAGCTCGATGCTCTCGGCGCGGGTGAACTCCCGCACGGACAGGAAGGTGTCGCCTCCCCTGCGCGTCCAACTGCTGTCCCGTGAAGTGATGATCACGTGTCCCTCGCCCCCGACAGGAAGGTACTGCTCCAGCTCCTCCCGGGACTGCGCGTTGTCGAAGACCAGCAACCAGCGTCCGAAGGGCACGCCCCGCCGCAGCGCCTCCAGGACGTCCTGGATGACGTGCTCGCTGCCCGCACCGACGCTGTCGAGGCCGAACCTGGCCGCCAACGAGGCGAAGGCGTCGCGCAGCTGGTTGCTGTGGCCCGCGAGGAACCAGCAGATCAGGTCGTAGTCCTCGGCGTACCGGTACAGGTACTCCTTGGCGAGCTCGGTCTTGCCGACCCCCGACATGCCGTTGAGCGCGGTGATGACCTGCCGCTGGTCCTTGACCAGCTGTGATCTCAGCGCGGACAGCAGTTCCTCGCGCCCGGTGAAGGCGGTGTTCCTCCGAGGAACCTGCACCCAGACCGCGTTCAGCGGCCGACCCCGCGAGCGTCCACCGGTGGCGGTGGGTGAGTCGAAAGAATCGTTCATCATTCCCCCACTCGACGGGATTATGGACATACCGTTTTTGTCGCCCGATGGGGCGGAACTGTGTGCAGGGTTCCGCGTTTTCCCTGTGCTGTTCTTGGTCGCGTGCGTAGATCCGGGACCCTGCGGCGATTGTAGACCAGGGACCTTGGGAAGGGCGACCTCCGAAGGATCGTTCTCACGCGATTCTCCGCCCCTGGAAAGGACGTTGGCGTACATGTCGATCGAACCCGCGTAATGACGGTTCAGGGAGATACTGTCCATCGCGGGTTTCACCGAATTCAGCCAGTGCTGGGACGCCCGGGTGGTACTCGGCTGATCCACGGGCTGCCCCCGGAGCATCCGACCGAGCTCGCCGAACCACGGGTCCACCTGGCCGAGGCGGTTGGCGGCCAGGGCCAGCATCCGGCGGATGTCGGGCACCCGTCCGCCCAGTGACAGCAGCGCCTCCCGCACGCCCTCGCGGAACTCCCAGCGCTCCTCGTCGCCGCCGGCGCCCTCCGAGGCCGCCTTCCGGGTGACGAGCCCGCTGAAGAAGACCTCCGTCAGCTCCGACGGCGTGGGACCGCCGAAGACGTCCTCGCACACCGCGCCCACCATCCGCGGGACGAGCGGCACCGCGGCCAGGGCGACCGCGAGTTCGAACGCGTCGCGGGTGGCGGTCTCGTGGAACCGGCGCACGGCGCGGACCGCGTCGAACGCGCGTCCGCTACCGGAACCGGCATCCGGTGAGGGCCCGGAGCCGGAGCCTGGAGCCGGGCCGCCGAAGGTTCCGGGAACCGACCGCTCCCCCGGTTTCGTGTCCCCTCCTCGGGCGGCCGCCGCGTCGACGGCCCCGCTCCCCTGGTCCTGCGCCTCCGGGAACTCCGCCGCGTGGACCCACAGGCGGCCGCGGTCGCGGCCCATCACGAAGGAGGCCCAGGCGTGGACGGCGTCCGGCCGGAGCGGCAGCACGGGGACGACCGTCCCGGACGGCGGCGGGTCCTCCTCGTCAGTGCGAGTGATCGCCCGTTCGCGCACGTAGGCGGTGTTGGGCGGCCCGGGCTCGGCGCGTCCGGACACGCTCAGCTCCACGGGGACCGTGCGCAGCGCGCCGCGCCGCCACAGCTGGGGGCGCAGCAGGTGCAGGACCGCCACGGCCCCGGTCGCGGCGACCCCGGCGAGCCATCCCTGGAACGCGCGGTCCCGCCAGGCCCCGCCGAGTCCGTCGGTGAGCACCAGGACGAGCCGTGTGCCCGTCCTCGGCGGGG
>NZ_ANBC01000596.1:0-6875 GCF_000341125.1 Nocardiopsis lucentensis DSM 44048
GAGTCGAAGCGCAGCTCCCGCACCGACCGGAAGACCCCGCTGTCCCTGGCCAACCGGGAGAAGGCCGCCGCCACCCCGCGCTGGAACAGCATGGTGACGCCGTCGTCCACGAGCAGGACGAGGTCGACCGCCCGGTGCGACCGCGCGCGCAGCTCGGGGACGATCGGGACCGCGTGCCGCCCACGGTCGCCCTCGGGCCAGTGGAGGGTCTCCAGCAGAGCACGGGCGTAGTTGCGCGCCGTGCCCTCCACGTCGAGGCGGTCGCGCGGCCCCTGCGGCAGTTTGAGGTTGAAGGGCCGGAGCGCGGCGAGGAGTTCCTGCCGTTCCTCCAGCACGGCCTCGCCCGTGGCGAGCGGTGGTGCGGGCTCGTACGGCCCGTCCGCCACGACGTCGCCGGGGAGGTGGACGGTCTCGACCGGTGTTCCCGGCGGCGGCTGCGACGGTGTTCCGGTCATCTGGGGCGCCGGATTTCCGGACACCTCGGACGAGGGATCCCCCGTGCTCTTCCCGGCCTCGGGAGGTCCCGGCGTCACTCCGGTCGGCTCCGTCCGCGGAGCGGTCGGGGCCGGACCACCGCGTGTCCCGTCGGCCGCGGGGGGCGCGCTATCCGCTCCGCGCGTGTCCGCGTCCGTCTCCGGCGCCGGATCCGTGTCGTGCGCGGATCGGGGCGGGTCCTGGTCCGCTCCGTCGTCCCGGGGCGGTTCCCTGCGTCGTGTGTCGGACCGGATCCGGCGCAGCGCGGCGAGGTAGACCGCGTCCGCCAGGTCCGTCGCACTGGCGCCGAGCGTTTCGGCCCAGGGGTCGGAGCGGCCGCCGGATCGTCCGGGACCGCCGCCACCATGTTCCCCTCTGGCGCTCATCCCGGGGTTTCCGTGAGCCGGTGCCACAGGAGCTCGGAGAAGTGCTCCACCTGCTCCGGACCGGGCGCCGTGCCCGCCCCGTCCACCGTCCCGAGCATGTGGACGGCGTTGAGCAGTTGGTCGACGGAGAGCCGGTGGCCGTCGCCGGTGCGGCGCAGGAACTCGGTGACCAGGGCGCGCGTCCCCGGCGGCGTGGCGCCGTTGAAGTGTCCGGCGACCATCGACACCAGCTCCTCCTCGTCCGGCAGCTCCATGTACACCGGAACGCAGCGGCGCAGGAAGGCGGGCGGAAGGTCGCGGTCACTGTTGCAGGTCACGACGGTGACCGGGAAGGCCGAGCACAGGACCTCGCCGCGGGTGACGCGGGCGGTCCGGTCGGGGTCGTCGGTGCCCACCTCGATCGACTCGGCGGCCCCGGCCAGCCTGGCCAGTTCGGGAACGCGGTACCCCCCGTTCTCGAAGAGGTCGAGGAGGTCGCCCGCCAGGTCGAAGTCGCCGAGATCGAAGTCGTCCACCAGCAGCACGCGCGGCAGGGCGGCGGGGAGGAAGGCGGTGCCCAGGGGGCCGAGGGTGAGGTAGCGGCCGATGGACTCGGCGCTGCTGCGCAGGTGGGCCTCGACCGGGTCGGCGTCGGCCCCCGCGCCGTAACGGCGGTCCACCGCCCCGAGGGCCCGGCGGCGGGCGCCCTCCACGTTGAGGTCGTGGATCTGTGTGAGGGGGTCGTAGGAGTAGAGCCCCTCGGCGGCGGTGGACCTGCTGTTGACCGCCCAGCGCAGCACCCGGCCCAACCCGAGTTCGCGGGAGATCTGGTACGCCAGGCTCGACTTGCCCACTCCGGGCGGGCCGACGAGCAGGAGCGGTCGCCTCAGCAGGATCGCGGCGTTGACCCTGTCGAGCAGACGGCGGCGGCGGGCGCCCAGCGCGACCGGCCCGGTCCGGGCCCCGCCGAGCACCCGGGAGGAGTCCTCTTCCCGGGGCGGGCCGTCCTGCGGCGGAGCGCCGGGGGCGGGCTCGCCCCCATAGGCACGCCACGGCGGGGGCGGCGGTAGCTGGGCCGCCAGGTCGAGATGGCGGCGGGGCTGACCGGTGCCATGGAAGATCCACCACTCAGGCACCGTCCGCGCGGAGTCGGCCGGCCCTGTTCCGGGGGGTGTGGTCATGGCATGCCCTTCGGACCGCGCCCAGGGGGCTATCGGATGCTGTCGGTGGACATCTGCGGAGGAGGTTCCGGCAGGACCGGAAGGGGATCGTGGTAGATGACGGCGATCTCGAGACTGCCCTCGATGTACCCGCTCTCACTCGATGACACGCGTCCGGACCGAGAGCTGTGGAGAACTTCGGGGAGCGCTCGGATTTCCTCCGAGGTCACGGTCACCTCCCGTCCCATGCGAACCGGATTCAGCCATGATCCGATTCCCGGGCCGAATTCCGCGGATCGCCAGACCACAACCGGAACCCCAAGCGTAATCGCCGACCAGACTTGTGTATACCAACGGCTCAGGCGGGAGGGAACGGACAGAACGATCACCCGGTCGTCCCGCAGCCGTTCCGGAAGGGGGTCGTCGTCCATTCCCCGGTCGTGGAACTCGTCGAGCGCGAGTGCCTCTCCGCTCGATTCCAACCGCTGCCACCTGCTGACGCACGTGCTCCACGCGTCACGGTCCGCCCGGTCCGGGAGCAGCTCCTCCGCGCGGTACACCACTTCCGCGCGGGCGCCCAGGGGGACGCCGCCGGAGTGGGCGCGCTGCCAGCTCTCGGCCTGGAGGCGGTCGAGCAGGAGCAGGGGCGCGACCAGCTCGACCCGCCTGCCGCCGTGGTGCGCCGCCCGGGGGTCGGCCTCCATCCGGCTGAGCAGTCCACCGATCCGCTCCCCGATCGAGGCCGGGTCGACGTCGGGGTGCAGGTCGTGGTCGCAGAACTCCGGTTCCTCACCGCGGCGCTGGCTGAGGACGGTCCAGTACTCCACCTCGTAACGGCCCCGCCGCGTGCCCTGTCCGACCCGCACGACCAGGCGGGCCGGACGTTCCGGAGCGGGCGGCGTCCCCGGCGGCTCGGGAGGGCGCAGGCCCCGGCCCCACTCCTCCAACAGGCCCGTGTTGAGCGTCCTCAAGTGGCGGGCGACCTCCGCGCAGAACAGGAGCACCGGCGGTTCCCCGTCCGGTGGGGCGGGGCGTTCGGCGAGGTCCATGAGGGCGTCCCAGGCCGTGGCGGGCTCGGGGGTCTCGACCCGGAGGGTGGGTGGCCGGACTCGCTCGAAGACCGCCTCGACCTTGTCGAAGAGAACACGGGACAGTTCGTCCCGCACGGTGCCCACGTCCCGGGCGTCGCGGACCTCGACGTGCTGGGCGAGCAGGGCGTACTCCTCCTCGTCGAGGAGGGGACGGGCCGCCTCCGCCGCCGTCCGCGCGCTTCGGCCGCGGTCCTCCAGGTGGAGGACCCAGCGCAGCAGGCAGCCGACGCACTCCCGGTCCTGGCAGAACTGGACGAGTCGGCGAGCGAAGACGGAGGGCGCCCCGGAGGCGTCCACGTCCCGGCGGACGGCCCTGGGCAGATACCGCATGAGCTGCTCCCGGTGCTCCTGGGAGTAGATGTGTTCGACGTCGCACAGCGCGAGGGCCAGCCGCTCGACGTCCCGTGCGTTCACCCGGAGCCCCACTCCAGCAGCGGGGCCGCGGCCTCGCGGACACGCCGCATGGACGCGCTCCCCTCCTCCCACGCGTCCAGCTGGTCCAGGACCTCGGCGAGGAGGTCGAACTCATGGTGGGCCAGACGGACGAGTGACGCGGCGAAGGTGCGCGGGTCCTGGTCGAGGCGTACCCGCACCCGCAGGCGCCGGTCGAGCCCCTGGTGGAAGGACCTGCGCTGATCAGGGGAGGCGATGGTGTCCAGGTCGGACATGGCGAGGCCGGTCGCGGTGACCGCCCGTCGCACGGCGCCGTCGTCCGGGGGCTGGCGCCGGGACCGCGGCCGGGGCGGGGTGGGGAGCGGTGGAACCGCCCGGTCCGACTCCCACACCGGGCGGATCTCCGTCATGGGAATCATCCAGCCCAGCCTGCCTTCGGTGGCCGCCTCACACACGATGCCCACAAGGGCGTCCGTACTCTCCTCTCGGACACCGCCACCGCTGAAACCCCGGGTGAAGACGGTTCCCGTACCGGGGTCGGTGTCGATCTGGACGTACTCGGGGTGACTGCCGCCGGACCCGGCGACGCTCCCGGTGACCCACCGACCGGAGGGGGACTGTGCGAAGCCGACGACGCGGACGCGGTCGCCGACCCGCGCTGGACCGGCGAGGACGGCGGGGCGGGCCGGGGCGGGTCGGTCGAGGCGCAGGACGGCCACGTCCCAGGGGCTCGCCTCGCGCCACCACCACCCGTCCGGGAGGACCTGGGCCATGGCGGTCCACCCGTCCGCGCCCCGGGGCGCGTCCACGTGCACACGGCTGCCGGGGCCCGCGTCACCGACGGCGGCGCGAACGACGTGGGCGCACGTGACCACGTGGTGGGGGGTGACCAGTGCCGCCGCCCCGTGGAGGGCTAAGCCGTTCCGGTCGGCGACACGCAGTTGCCAGTCGGCGGAATTCTGGTATTGCGGGTATGTGGCCAGGTGGGACAAGCAGGCTCCCGTTCGGCACGGGGGAGGGGAAACGGGGGACGGAGGTCGTTTCCACCCCGCTGTCGACGTGGATTCCGTCTGATTCTACCTACTGACCCGAAAACACCACAATACACAAATCCTTATAGCACCTGGCCTGAATGGTGAATTGAGTAGAGAAGTGCCCCGGGCCGCCCGTTTTCAAAGGTGGGAGGGCCGGGGCGCGTGAGCGAGCGCCTACGCCTCGCGGTCGGAACGGCTCCTGCGCCCCCACGGCATGATCCGATCCAGGGCGAAGCGGCCACCGGCGAAGCCGAGCGCGAGCGCGGCGGCGCCGATCACCGGGACCAGCTCCCATTCCGCGAACGCCTGACCGGCGTGCGCGAAGACGTAGGCGCCGATCATCTGGAGGGCCAGGAGGATACCGGCCAGGGGTAGCAGGAACCCGATGATGAGCGCGATCCCGCCACCGACCTCGACGAGGCCGCCCACGACGGCGGCGACCTCGGGCATGGGAACGCCCATCATCGCGAAGCCCTCGGCGGTGGCGCCGGGGTCGGCCAGCTTGGGCCAACCGTGGTAGACGAACACGCCGCCGACGACGAGTCGGGCGAGGAGGCTCGTGAAGTCGCTGATTCCCAGCCCCGATGACTGCTGGCTCATGGGTCTTCCTGCTTCCGTGTAGCGGGCGTTCCGGGAGAAGGTGTCCCGGAGCGGACGCTTGAGACTACAACCTTTTCCCGAGAAACAAGGTTTTCGTACGTGTCCAGTCGATCACATAAGGTGTCGAACCAGGCGTAAGCAAGCCGTGATCACCCCTGTTCAGAGAACTTTCCACCCTCGGGCGGCGTGTCGCGCCCCCCGGGCGCCCCCTAGGACGCCGGTCGTCCGGGGGCCTCTCCGCCGGGATCCAGGGCGCCCAGCATCGCCTCGGAGATCTCCCTCAACCGATCCGCCTGTTCACGGCTGATCGTGTCGAAGAGCACCCTCCTCACCTCCTCCACGTGCCCCGGCGCCGCCTCCCGCAGCACCTCCATCCCCTCGGGGGTGAGGGAGACGATCGTCGTGCGCCGGTCACCGGGCCGCTTGAACCGGCGGACCAGCCCGTCCTCCTCCAGACGGGCCACGGCGTGCGAGAGCCGACTCGGCGAGGAGCGCAGGAGCCCGGCCAACTCCGTCATCGTCAGCGCGCGCTCCGGGGCCTCGGACAGCGCCACGAGCGCCTGGTAGTAGGCGTGCGGAAGGCCGGAGTCCCTTCTGAGCTGGCGGTCCAGGGCGCTGTCCAACAAGTGGACGGCCCTCAGGAAGGTCCGCCAGGTCCGCTGCTCATCCTCGTCGAGCCACCTCGTGTCGGCCACCGCTCCCCCGGAATACTTGAGAGTTCAACTGTGTTCTGGGTGCCAGAAGGCTCCCATGATCGGAGGACCCCGTGTCGACCACCCGCACGCCTACCCTGTACCTGAGCCACGGAGCGCCGCCGCTGGCCGACGACGACCGGTGGACACGGGAACTCGCCGACTGGTCTGGTGGTCTGGCCCGTCCCAGGGCCATCCTCGTGGTGTCCGCGCACTGGGAGGACGCCCCGCTCACCGTCGGCGCCACAGCGGACGACGTGCCGCTGACCTACGACTTCTGGGGCTTCCCGCAACGCTACTACGAGGTCGTCTACCCCGCCCCCGGAGCTCCGTGGCTCGCCGAGCGGGTCCGGGAGCTCGCCACCGGTCCGGGTGGGAGCGTCCGACAGGATCCGGCCCGGGGACTCGACCACGGGGCCTACGTCCCCCTCAAGGAGATGTACCCGGAGGCCGACATCCCGGTCCTCCAAGTGTCCATGCCGACGCTCGACCCGAGCACGCTGCTGGCCCTCGGCCGCCGTCTCGCACCCCTGCGCGACGAGGGCGTCCTCATCGTGGGCAGCGGGTTCACCACCCACAATCTGCGTGAGATGTCCCGGCGGCCCCACGGTGAGCCGCCGTCCTGGTCGGCGGAGTTCGACGACTGGGTGCACCGGTCGGTGTCCGCCCACGACGTCGACGCCCTCCTGGACTTCCGGCACAAGGCCCCGGCCTCCGCCCTCGCCCACCCGCGCAGCGACCACTTCGCACCGCTGTTCGTCGCCCTGGGCGCCGGTCTCGACGGCCACGAGCGGTCGACGTCCACGGTGGACGGCTTCTGGCACGGGCTGGCCAAGCGCTCCTTCCAGTTCGAGTGAGGGACGGGAGCGAACCGGAAAACCCGGTGTCCGAGTGTCGGGGCCCTCTGTCACGATGTGGGTCATGACGGACACACGGAGCCCGGCCGACGCGCGGTCGGTGAGCGATGTGATCGCGGCGTCCGGCCGCCCGAAGTACCTGCACTTCTGGGGCCACCGGCCGCCCGCGTCGGGCGGCGTCTCAGCGAGCTGCCTGTCGCAGTGGTGGG
>NZ_ANBC01000596.1:6882-8865 GCF_000341125.1 Nocardiopsis lucentensis DSM 44048
ACGGCCGAGCACTACATGATGGCGGGCAAGGCACGGCTGTTTCGCGATGAGGAGGCGGCAGAGCGGATCGTCGCGGTGGACCACCCCGGGGAGGCCAAGAGGCTCGGCCGGCAGGTCCGGGGCTTCGACCAGGCGGCCTGGGAGGAGGCGCGGTTCGGGATCGTGGTGGACGGCAACGTCGCCAAGTTCGGACAGAACCCGGACCTGCGGGCGTTCCTGCTCGGCACCGGCGAACGGGTCCTGGTGGAGGCCAGCCCCCGGGACCGGGTGTGGGGGATCGGTCTGGGGGCCCGGAACGAGGACGCCGAGCGGCCCGACCGCTGGCGCGGACTCAACCTCCTGGGCTTCGCGCTGATGGAGGCCCGGGCGCGGCTGGCGGCCGGTGAGGGGAGCTGACCCCCTCCCCGACTCCGTCAGGCGCTACCGATCCTGGCGACGGACGTCATCGCCGCCTCTCCGAGCGAGGGGCCGAGCGGAGTGTAGCCCCCGTCCTCGACCGCCTCCGCCCCGTCCTCGGAGAGGGCGTAGGTCCAAAAGTCCCGCAACGCGGTGGCGGTGCTCTCGTCGTATCCGCACTCGAAGGCGAACACGTGGACGATCCGCATGATCGGGTAGGCCTCGCCCTCCGCCTCAGGCAGGGTGGCGACTCCGTCATCGCCCAGCACCAGCCGCTCCGCGGCCGCCGCCGCGCCGTCGGAGTCCGGGAAGACGACGTTGCCGGAGTCGTTGTAGAGGGGCAAGGTCACCAGATAGTTCCGAACGGCGTAGGAGCCGTTGACGAACCCGATCGTGCCCGGCGCGTCCATGAGCGCCCGGTGCACGCCCTCGTCCCCCGCGCCGACCACGGCGACGTCACCCCACTCGTCGGTGGTCCACCGGGCGTTCCGCGACGCCAGGTACTGGCTGAAGACCCGCGCGGTGGAGGCCCCGTCGTCGTGGCGTACCGGGACGATCTCCAGGTCCGGCCGCCATGGAACGTTCGACTCCTGGTCGGCGTCGGTCACCGGGATCTCCCGGTAGTTGGTGTAGGCGCCGAGGTAGATGTCCCCGAGCACGGACGGGGTGAACGCCATGCCCTCCATGTTCTCGCTTCCACCCACCACGGCCACGGCGCCGGTCACCACGGGGAACTGCACCACCGGGCAGCCCCGGCCGTCCTCGGCATCCTCGACCTGCTCCGGTGTGAGCCCGGCCTCCGACACGCCGAAGTCGACCTCGCCCGCGATGAACCGGAACGCACCGGCCCCCGAACCGGAGGGCTCGTAGGTCATCGTCACGCCCGACTGCCGCTCCGTGCGGTAACCATCGGACCACAGGTCGGTCGCCATGCCGAGGAAGCTGGCCCCGGCACCGGTGAACTCCCCTTCCAGGGTGTCGACGTCGGCCAGGGCCACCGGTCCGGTCGGCTGGTCGGATCCGCCGCCCTCCCGCCCGTCGGATCCGCCCTCGGCTGCGAGGCGGTCGGCGGCGTACAGCCCGAACGCGCCGAGGACCGCGAGCGACAGGGCTCCCGCGCCCAGGGCCAGGGGGAGTTTCCAGCGGCGGGGACTCGGTCCGTCCCCGCCCAGCGGGAGCCGCGGGTCCGGGGGCGGCACCGGCGGAGGCGTCGCCGCGTACGGAGCCGGTGGGGGCGTCGCGTCCGCGAAGGGCCGCGCCGGTGGGGTGGGCGCGTCGAACGGCTGCGGGGCGGGGGTCGGCACGGTCCCCGCGGACACCGCTTCCGCGTCCCCGGTATCCGGCTCCCAGTGGGCGCGGATGAGCCCGGCCACGATGGTCGTGTCGTCGTCCCCGAGTCCGTCCGGGACCGGACCGGCGACGCGGTGCACGAGCTCCGCCGCCCGGGGTCTGCGCTCGGGGTCCTTGTCCAGGGACTGGACGACCGGTTCCGCGAGCTCCTCGGGAAGCCCGTCCAGATCCGGTTCCTCGCTGAGGATGCGGTACATGAGCGTCTCCGCCCCGCCGTTGCCGAACGGCGGGGGCCCC
>NZ_ANBC01000597.1 GCF_000341125.1 Nocardiopsis lucentensis DSM 44048
AGGCGACCATGGCGCCCCACGCGAACACGTCGGCCTCGGGTCCGCTGACACCCCGGTAGCGCTCCGGGCTCAGCCACGCCGGAGAGCCCACCAGTCCGCCGGTCCGGGTCAGGCCGGTCTCGTCGACCGCCCGGGCGATCCCGAAGTCGAGCACCTTGGGGCCGTCCGGGGCGAGGATGACGTTGGACGGCTTGAGGTCGCGGTGCAGGACCCCGGACGCGTGGATCGCGGCGACGGCCTCGGCCATGCCCGCCGCGAGCACCCGGGCGCGCGGTAGCGGCAGGGCA
>NZ_ANBC01000598.1 GCF_000341125.1 Nocardiopsis lucentensis DSM 44048
CCCAGCGTCGGTCCGGGCAGGTAGGCGGTGGCGTACCAGGGCTGAGCCGCACGCGTGTCGTGGGCGAGAACGGGGGCGATGCAGCGGGCCCGGACCCGGCGCATCAGTTCGATCTCACTGGCGAAACGGGACCGGAACTCGGGGTCGTTCGCGTACTCGGCCCGCACGAGCTTGATCGCCACCCAGGCACCGCGGGGGTCGGTCGCCGCCAGGACCACGCCCATGCCGCCCGCGCCGAGCCTGCCGTGGACGGCGAACGGCGGGGTCACCCGGGGGTCGGTCGGCTGGAGCGGGGTCAGACCGGGCGGTACTCGGGGTGGGTGGGGCGGGCGGGCCATGGAAGTCCTCGGGGTTTGGGGGCCTCCACCCCGCGGTACGGCGTCGGTCACGTCCCACGGGAGGAAATCGGTCACGCGGTTGGGACGCCTCCTGGGCCCCAGCCGTTCACCCTAGCCCGGGGCCGCGGACGGGAACGACACCCGCGCACGCGCTGGGGGGCGGAGACGCGCTGGTGACATGAATACCAACACACGCCTCAGAACACGAGAGACAAACACTAATTTCACATACGTGATTTAGTGCATGTTTCTCCTACTCGATGCCCGTGAGGGGGAGAATTCGCCTGCGGTAAACCTTCTGTTTGGTTCCGGCCACGACGCCACAGGAGTAGAGTCCGGAAACGCGGACAGTACGGTGCCCCGGCACCCGCGCCCGTTCCCCGGAGCACTCCGGGTCTCGGCATTCTCGCCGCCACCCTTCAGCGATTCTCGTGGCCATCGGTCGACGACGCGGTCACGCGCCCCGGGAAACTGGTCCATCACGCGCGCACGGCGCGCCGCGTTCGTTCCGGGACACACCGTCCTCACATTGACGCGACCAGATCCAGGGGACTCCCATGGCCTATTACCGCATTCATCTCAATGACGGCTCCTCCCACACCCTCCAGGCGGTGCGTATGCGCACCGACGCGCACTGCCTCTACCTGGAGGAGCGCACGGCGGGTGCGTGGCGCGAGGTGTTCACCAACCCGCTCACCGAGATCGACCGCGTCCAGCGCCGCTTCACCGAGAACGACGGCACCTGGACCTGGCTCAACGAGCGGATGCCCGCGCCCATCGGCGGTGTGCGCGCCTGGTGAGCCGGGAGCTCCGCGTGAGGGGGCGAGCATCCCGGGGGCGGAAACGAACCAGGGGCGCCGGGAACCCGCGGCGGGTTCCCGGCGCCCCTGTCGGCGCCTCTGAATGAAGGATGTCGGTTACAGGCCCTCGCCGTGGGGGGAGCCGGTGGTCCCGGAGCCGTCGGTGGTCTGCTCACCGGTCAGGCTGGCGTCCAGCCACTCTTCCCAGGACATCTGGTAGTAGCCCCAGCCGTTGTTCCACTCCAGCTCGCGGTCGGTGCCGGTGGTCTCCAGGACGTCACCCATGAGCGTGTTCTCGAAGATCCACCGGGCGTCCTCCATCCGCAGGTTCGTGCAGCCGTGGGAGGTGTTGGCGGAGCCGATGTTGCCGTTGTAGGAGGCCTCGTGGAGGAACTCGCCGCTGTTGGAGGTGCGGACGGCGTACTGCACGTCGACCTTGTAGGAGTCCGGGGAGTCGGCGGGGATGCCGACCGTCGACGAGTCCATGGTCAGCTGCTCGTAGCGCTCCATGAGCACGTGGGTGCCGGTGGTGGTGGTGTAGATGCGCTGGGAGGCGTCGCCGTTGCTGACCGGGATGACCCGGTCCTGCTCGCCGTCGATGTTGACGGCCATCTCGTGGTCGGGCACGTGCATCGTCAGGATCAGCTCGCGGCCGATCTCGAAGTCGATCTGGTAGTCGCGCACGCCGTAGACACCCTCGGACGCCTCGACACCCGCCAGGTGGAGGTCGACGGTGACGTTCTGGTGCGGTTCCCAGTACTCCTCGGGGCGGAAGACGGCCAGCTGGTCCGACACCCAGTTCCAGGCGCCCGCGATCTCCTCGTCCGCGACCACCTCCATGGAGCTCTCCACCTGCTCCTTGTTGGTGACGGGCAGGTCGAAGCCGACCACCACGGGCATCCCGACCCCGACGGTGTCGCCGGCCTTCGGGTAGGTGGTGTAGGGGTCCACCTCCAGTCGCTGCCCGGGGGTGGCGTCGACGGTGGTGAAGGTGTGGGAGAGCTCGGTCTCCTCACCAGCCGCGTTCGCCGCGGTGGCGGTGACGACGACCTCGGCCCCAGGACGGACGTTCCAGTCACTGACCCATTCGGTCTCGCCCTCGTTGAGGGTTCCGGTCATGGGCAGGAGGTCGGTCTCGTCCGCCCCGGCACCGGTGAGGGAGGCCTCGCTGACGACGTTCTGCTCGACCTGGACGTCGGTGATGACACCGCTCTCGGCGGTCACCCGGATGGGGGAGTTCGGAGCGACCTCGGCGCCGCCGTCCTCGGGGGTGATCGACAGCGTCGCCGGGGCGGCGTCGACGGTGGAGTCCTCGCTGCTCTGGGGTTCGGCGTCACCGGACGTACAGGCAGTGGCCGCGAGCGCCAGCGCCATCAGTCCGATGCCGAACCGACGCGTCACCGCCGGGGTGGTGTTGCCCGTCACGTCTGGACCTCCATCTTGAACGCCGGGTGCCTAACGCACGCTGTCGATAGTGAGACGCGCGAACGCCGAAAAGGTTCGGAACTTCCGCGGATCGGTATAGAGAGGTGATCCCGGGCGCGTGGGGCGAACGCACCGGAACAGCCGACCATACATCCCAGGGGTAGGGGGCCGATCCTCCGGTCCCGAGATTACGGTCATCCGAGACCCCCCACGCACACAGACCGATCATATCCGGGAATACCTGAGCGATCGCGCAGGTTTCTGGGTACTATCTGGAGCATTCGATCAGGTTTGTCTGAAGGGGGTCCCATGCCCTGGATCTGGCTGTGCGGCGCGATCATCGCCGAGGTCGCCGCGACGACGTCACTCAAGTTCTCCGAGGGTTTCACCCGGCTCGTCCCCTCGGTCGTCGTGGCTGTCGGATACGTCACGGCCTTCGCCATGCTCTCCCAGTCGCTGAGCCGGGGCATGGCGCTCGGCGTGGCCTACGGCGTGTGGGCGGCGGCGGGCATCGCCTTGGTCGCCGTGATCGGCGTGATGTTCCTCGGTGAGTCCCTCACCTGGGTGCAGGTGGGCGGTATCGCCCTCATCATCGGCGGTGTCATGGCCCTGGAGATGGGCGGCTCCCACTGACCCCGCGCCCCGTCGACCGAGGAAGGGCCCCGTCGGCTGGACGCACCCCTCCCGGCGGTGACGCCCTCGTCCCGGGCCCTGTCAGCCGCGGGCATGACTGGACACCACGGACAATGGGACACGTGAGCGAGACCGAGCACATCACCGACGGCCGGCGGCGCAAGGGCGAACAGCGCCGCCGCCTCCTCCTGAACGCCACGATGCGGATCATCGAACGTGAGGGCGTGGCCGCCGTGAGCCAGCGCCGGGTCGCGGCCGAGGCCGAGGTGCCGCCGAGCGCGGTCACCTACTACTACGCGGCCGTGGACGACCTCCTGGTGGACGCCCTCACCAGGGTCAACGACACCTACGTGGCCGCGATCGCGGCGCTGCCCGACGATCCCGACGACGCCCTGCGCGGATTCGCCGCCCTGGTGGCCACGGGGTCGGACGCCGACCGGGCGCACGTGATGGCCGAGTGCGAGCTCTTCCTCATCGCCGCCAGGCGGCCGTCCATGCGGACCCAGATCAGGCGCTGGAACCAGGCCGTGGACGCCTTCCTCGCGCCCTACCTGCCCGACCCGGTGGCCAGGGCCGGGGCCGCCGCCGCCATCGACGGCCTGTTCCTGCGCTGCTGCACCGTCGAGCCGGCGCCGAAGGTGGACGAGGTGCAGGCGGTCCTCAGCCGCCTGGTGTCCCCTGGCTCCGCCCCAGAGCCGCGTACCGGCCCGGGGGCGTCCCGATGACGGAGGTGAACTCGCGGGTCAGGTGGGACTGGTCGCTGTAGCCCAGCTCAGCGGCGAGCGCGCCCCAGTCCGGCCGTTCCCCTGACCGGGCGCGCTCTGCCGCCTCGTAGAGCCGGTAGCGGCGGATCACCGTCTTGGGCGGGAGGCCCACGTGGTCGGCGAACCGGCGTTGCAGGAGACGCACTCCGATCCCCTCACGACCGGCCAGGGCGGACACGCTCACCACCGACGGGTCGGCTGCCAGCCGGTCCACGAGGTCGGCGGTGTCCTCCGCGGGGTGGCGCCGACCGGGGAGCCGCGCGGCCAGGAGGCCGTCCATCCACGCGATCAGGGACTCGGGGCCGTCGTGGTCGGGGACCTCCGCGTCGAAGAGCTCCGACCACGGCAGGGCGGCGTCGACGATCGTGCTCATGGGGCGACCGAGGAAGGGCCGGAACCCGGCGGGGCGAAACATCACCCCCAGTGCCCAGCCGGATCCCTCCAGCCGACGGGGGACCACGCGTGTGGCGG
>NZ_ANBC01000599.1 GCF_000341125.1 Nocardiopsis lucentensis DSM 44048
AGGACCCGTTGGACGTGCGGGGCGCACCCGGTCAGGTCCCACGCGGTCACCCAGTAGCGGTCCACGAAGCGGGAGACGGGCGCCGAGGGCGCGTGGCGGTCGAGCCGGAAGCGGGTCAGCCCGGTCTCCGGGTCGAGGATGCCGCGCGCGTCCTGTTCCACGGGCCGTGGTCCCGACCGCCCGGCGCCCGCCGCTCGATCACACATTTTCGAACACCTGTCTGTCGCGTTTGTTCAAGACGGCGCGGGTTCGGCCGAAGCAGACTGGGCGCCACTGACGATTCCGGGGAGAGGGTTCCGCCATGAGTGACATCGCCAAGCGCTACGACCGGCTGTCCACCGCGTTCGCCGCCGCCGTCGCGGCCGTTCCCGAGGACGGATGGGCGGCCCCCACCCCCTGTCCGGGCTGGACCGCGCGCGACCTCGTCCGCCACGTCGTGGACACCCAGGGCATGTTCCTCGGCCTGGTGGGCCGCGAACTCGGGGACATCCCCTCGGTGGACGACGGCCCGTCCGCCGCGTGGGAGGCCGCCCGGACGGTGGTCCTGCGCGATCTCCACGATCCCGAGCGCGCCGCCGCCGAGTTCGACGGACTCTTCGGCAGGAGCACGTTCGCCGAGGCGGTCGACCGCTTCCTGGGGTTCGACCTCGTGGTCCACCGCTGGGACCTGTGCCGTGCGACGGGACAGGACGAGCGCATCGCACCGGAGGATGCGAGCTGGGCGCGCGAGACCGCCGCCGCGTTCGGTCCGAACCTGCGTCGCGAGGGCGTGTGCGGCCCCGAACTGACCCCGCCGGAGGACGCCGACGAACAGACCCGCCTGCTCGCCCACCTCGGCCGCCGCGCCTGGTAACCGCCGGGCGCCACGGTCAGGCGTCCGTCTCGCGGGGCGCGGCGCCGACCTTGGTCATGCCGACCAGCAGACGCAGGATCATGAGCACCGAGGCGGCCAGCAGCGCCCAGGCCGCGATGTTGAGCACCTGGGCGCGCGCGGGCAGCTCGGCCCACACCACGTCGGGGCCCTCGGTGACGTTGAACAGCCCCACCGACATCAACCCGGTGGCGAAGGTCAGGGCCGTGAGCACCGCGCGCTGGGTCACTGCCCGGAGCAGTGCGCGGTCGGCGGGGTGGGCGAACGGGCGCACCCGGACGGTGAACCTGCCCTTGTGCAGCTGGTCGGTGACCCGGTCCAGTCTCCGGGGCAGGCGCCGGAGCGTGGGGATGAGCGCGGCCAGCTCCGCCATCGCGGCGTCGCGGACGTTCTGACCGGTCAGGGCATCGGTCATCCGCTCCTCCGCGAACCTGCGCGCCTCGGTGATCGTGTCGAACCCCGGGGAGAGGTGCACCAGCGTGCCCTCCAGCGTCGCCAGGGCCCGGAACACCGCCGCCATCTCGGGCGGCAGCGAGAGGCCGAACCGGGTGACGATGAGCATCAGCTCGGTGAACATGCGCATGCTGGCGGTCGCGCCGCCCTGCAGGTACCGCGCCATGAACTGGCCCAGGGCCCGGCGCAGGCGTTCCTCGTCCGCTCCGGAGGAGTCGTCCACCACGTCGAGCAGGGTGTCGGTGAGCAGGACCGCGTCGGTGCGGTCGACGGCCAGGACCATCATCCGCAGTGCCTCGCGGGTCTGGCCGTCCAGACGGCCCACGGATCCGTAGTCCAGCAGCCCCACGCCGCCGTCGTCGAGCAGCAGGATGTTGCCGGGGTGCGGGTCGGCGTGGAAGATGCCGCTGAGCATCACCTGCTCCAGCAGGCAGTCCAGCAGCACGCGGGCGAGGTGGCCGCCGTCGGTCCCGCTGAGGTCGGCGCCGCCCAGGGGTGTGCCGTGCAGGCGTTCCATGACCAGGACCCGGCGCGTGGTGTAGGCCTCGTGCACGGTGGGGATGCGCACCGGAGAGCCGGCGGTGGCCTCGGAGACGGCGGCGATGTTGGTCGCCTCCACCTTGAAGTCCAGTTCCTCCAGCAGCGCCTCGGCGAACCCCTCCGCCAGGTCCACCACCCCGATGGCCGGGCCCCAGTCGGTCCCCCGCTGGAACCTGCGCGCCAGCCGCCGGATGATGTCGAGGTCGCGGTGGACGACCGGCCCCACGCCGGGGCGCTGGACCTTGACCACCACCTCCTCCCCGTCCGCCAGCCGGGCCAGGTGGGCCTGGGCGATGGAGGCGGCGGCGAGCGGTTCGGCGGAGAAGTCCGCGAAGACCTCGTCCAGGGGGCGGCCCAGTGAACCCTCGACACACGCGCGGATCTGCTCGAACGGTACGGGCGCGACCTCGCTGTGCAGGCGGCCCAGTTCCTCGACGAACACCGGGGGCAGCAGGTCGCGGCGGGTGGCCATCACCTGCCCGAGCTTGACGAACACCACCCCGGCCTCCTCCATGGACCGGGCGAGGGAGCGGGCGAGGCGGCGCTGGGTGGAGGCGTCCTCCCCGCCGTCGCGGGGGCGGGTGACGTACCCCCACAGCCCGTGTCTGGCCAGGATCCACACGATCCGGCGGTAGCGGCCGATCCGTTTGGACCAGAGCACGACCGCGCGTGCGGCGGCCACCGGACGCAGTCGCGTGCCCTGCGGCAGGGCGAGTTCGAGGGCGACGAAGACGAGCAGCGCCGCGGCCGCCGTGGACAGCGCCATCAGGGCGATGAAGCCCGGCCCCACGGGCTCCTGGTAGGGGTCGAAGTCCGGTGAGTCGGGCACGGTGCCGAAGTAGAGGAGCACGCCGGCGATGCTGCCGAGCACCATGCCGACCGCTCCGGCGAACACGAGTCGTGGCGCGTTGAAGGGAACGCCCATCATCCGGCTCGCCAGGACGCCCAGTCCCAGCAGCAGGAGGACGAAGAGGACCGGCGAGACGATCTGCCCGAACCACGCCGCGCCGTCCGCGACCGCCGAGCCCAGCAGGGCGGCCGACGCGTGTGCGGGAAGCTCCTGGAGGCGGCTGAACATGACCACGGGCCCTTCCGGGGCGTCATGACGGGCGCGCCCTTCCGTGGGCACGCACGTCAGCGGAGAGGTGACAACGGTGTGGCGCCGTGGATCCCGGGATGGCGAGTGCTGGAGGCGGGGACGCCCGACACCGAGTCTGCCACTTTCCGGTCCTTCGCGGGCGATCACGTCCACAGCCTGTGGACAACCCCCCGCGATCCCCGAACACGTGCCCACCCGGTCCCGACGGTGAGCGGGGCGCGCCCCGAGGGAGCGCGCCCCGCCGTGTCGACCGTCGGCCGATCCGTCGGCCGACGCCCCGATCGTCAGTCGATCAGCAGGTCAGCTCCCACGAGCACTCCAGCTCGCCGCTGCCCTGCCGCTGGACGGACCCCCTCTGGGAGAAGGTCGTCACCGGAGCCTCGTGGCCCAGGTACTCGGCGATCCGGATCGCGATCCCGTCCTGCACGTGGTACGGCGCCCAGCCCGAGTGACCGTTGTTGATCACGCTGAACACCAGGTCGCGCCCGTCGGGTCCGGTGACGTACCCGGACAGGGCGCTGACCCCGGACATCGTGCCGGTCTTGGCCTGGACGACGCCGTCCGCGGCCGTGCCGCCCATCCGGTTGGTGAGCGTGCCGCCCACCCACGGGTCGGGGTCGCCCGCCACCGGGATCGCCGCCCGCCACGTGTCGAACCAGGAGGCGTCCCGCACCCGCGTGTACAGGTCGGTGACGGCGTCGGCGGTGACCCGGTCGGTCCGGGACAGGCCGGAGCCGTCGTTGAGGACGAGGTCGCCGGTGTTCACGCCGAGCCCGGCCACGGCCTCCTCGACGCCGACCAGACCGGCCGGCCACGAACCCTCGTCGGCGACCTCGCGGCCGATGCTCTTCACGAGCATCTCCGTGTGCCCGTTGTTGCTGAACTTCAGCAGCGGGACCAGCAGTTCGCCCAGCTGGTCGGACTCGTGGTCGGCGAGCACCTCGGCGTCCGACCCGTCCTGCGGGGTCTCGCCCAGGGTCACGTCACCCCGGACCCGGACCCCGTGCCGCTCCAGCGACTCCCGGAAGACGTGCCCGGCGAAGGCCGCGGGCTCGTCGACCGTGCGCAGCCGCACCACCGGCTGGGCGTCCTCGGGCAGCGAACCGGTCACGGTGATGGTGTTGGTGCCCGTGGGGCGGTCGATGACGACGGAGCCGCTCTCCCCGGCCGCCACGGTGACGGCCTGGTTGTCCAGCTCCATGTAGCCCTCGGCCGCGCCCAGGTCCACGTCGACCGCCTCACCCTCCCCCGCCGGGGTGACCACGACCTCCGTGACTCCGGTGTCGAGACGTTCCCCGTGGGCGACGGTCAGCGCGGAGATCTGCGCGTTGTAGGCGTACGGCTCGTCCGAGGGCCACCAGTCGTTCACCAGGCGCTCGTCGTCGAACCAGGTGTCGTCGGCGACCAGGTCACCGCGCACGGTCCTGACCCCGGAGTCGGCGACCTCCTGTGCCATCGCGTCCAGGTCGTCCGCGGTCAGCGAGGGGTCGCCGCCGCCGACCAGGAACAGGTCCGAGACGGAGGAGCCGCCCCGGCCGATCCGCTCCTCGACCATGACGTCCGTCGTGAACGTGTGGCCGGTGCCCAGGATCTCCAGCCCGGCGGCGGTGGTGAACAGCTTCATGTTGGAGGCCGGCAACAGGGGCGCGCCGCCGTCGCGTGCGTAGAGCCGCTCGCCGGTCTCCGGGTCGACGACGACCACACCGTTGGTCGCGCCCTCCAGGGCGGGGTCCTCCAGCAGGGCGTCGATGTCGGCGCGCAGGTCCGCGAGACGCTCCTGCCCGTCGACGGAGTCGGCGAGCGCGGACGAGGCGGTGAACGGCGCGAAGGCGACCAGGGGGATGGCCGCCATCGCGGCCGCGGCCATCCGTGTCCCGCGGCCGGAGCCGCGGACGCGACCACGTGTGGGGCGTGGATCGCTGGGGGTTTCGAGGGTCATGGATGTCCTCTACGAGATCATCGATCGGTACGGCGCCACGGGAATGGCGCCACGAACGTAGCCGACGGTGTCCCCGTCGGTCCACGGACTCGCCCGGGGAGGCGGGACGAGAGGGGCCCGCCGCCGCGGACGCCCTCGGAAAGACCCGCCACCGACCAGACGCGCCCACCGGTCCGATGCCGGAGGCGACGGTTTCGTTCACACCGCCGTCCCCCGTTCTCGACACCGCCCCGTGACGACGAGTCGCCCCGAGACGACGAGCGGCGGGCCGGGCGGCCGCGGCGCGGGATCGCGCCGGCCACCCGGCCCGCCGGGGTCCGAGGAAGCAGAGGTCAGATCAGCTCGACCACCTCCGAGTAGTGGCAGGCGTCGCGGTGGCCGGACCCTCGTTCCTCCAGTTCCGGGGGCTCCTCCACACAGCGGATCCGCTCCTCGTCGGAGAGTTCGTTCGCGAACTTCGGGCACCGCGTCCGGAACCGGCAACCCGACGGCGGATCGGCCGGGCTGGGGACGTCACCGGTCACGATGATCCGCTCCCGGGTGCGCTCCTTGACCGGGTCCGGCAGGGGAATGGCGGAGATGAGCGCCTGCGTGTAGGGATGCGCGGGAGCCCCGAACAGCTGGTCGGTGGTACCGGTCTCCACGATCCGGCCGAGGTACATCACGGCCACCCGGTCGGCGATGTGCCTGACCACCGACAGGTCGTGCGAGACGAACAGGTAGGACAGGCCCAGCTCCTCCTGGAGGTCCTCCAGCAGGTTGATCACCCCGGCCTGGATGGACACGTCCAGGGCCGAGACCGGCTCGTCCAGGACCAGCACCCGGGGGTTGAGCGACAGGGCGCGCGCGACACCGATGCGCTGGCGCTGGCCGCCGGAGAACTCGTGCGGGTACCGGGACCCGTGTTCCGGGTCGAGCCCCACCAGTTCGAGCAGCTCGCCGACGCGCCGCCGGGCCGAGCCGTTGCCCTCGCGGTGGATGCGCAGCGGCTCGGCGATGATGTCCGCCACCGTCATGCGCGGGTCCAGCGAGGCGAACGGGTCCTGGAAGACCAGCTGGAGGTCGCGCCGCAGCGGACGCATCTGGCGCGGGGTGAGCGCGTGCAGGGGCTGGCCCTGGTAGTGCACCTCCCCCGACGTCCGCTGGATCAGCTGCAACAGCAGCCGGGCGGTGGTCGACTTACCGCACCCGGACTCACCGACCAGGGCCAGCGTCTCCCTCTCACGCAGTTCCAGAGAGATCCCGGAGACCGCCTGTACCTCGCCGATCTTCCGCCTGAGCAGGCCCTTCGACCGGATGGGGAAGTTCTTCACCAGGTCGGTGACGGTGAGGATGGGTTCATCGCCCGCGAGATCGGGCGCCGCCTCCTCCCCGGCCCCGCCCCCGCCGACGGACTCCACCGTGTCGCTCTCCCCGGACACCTCCTCCCCGGGGCTGAACAGGTCCGCGGGGCTGGACTCGCCCAGGTCGGCGCTGAAATGGCACGCGGCGGAGTGCGTCGCGGGGTGGGCCACGGCGGTGGAGACGCGCTCGCCGTGCTCGTCGACCCCCAGCAGGAGCGGCTCCTCCTCGTGGCACAGCTGCCGCGCCATGGGGCAGCGCGGCGCGAAGGAGCACCCGGCAGGCATGGCGTTGAGGGACGGCGGCGTCCCGGTGATCGGGGTCAGGCGCTCGCTCCGGTCCGCGTCCAGCCGTGGCAGGGAGCCCAGCAGGCCGAGGGCGTAGGGCATCCGCGGCCGGTAGAACACCTCCTCCACGGGGCCCGACTCCACGATGCGGCCGCCGTACATCACGGCGACCCGGTCGACGTTCCCGGCCACCACGCCCAGGTCGTGGGTGATGAGCACGAGCGCCGCGCCGGTCTCCCGCCGCGCCGCGTTCAGCGCCTCCAGGACCTGGGCCTGGACGGTGACGTCCAGCGCGGTGGTCGGCTCGTCGGCGATGATGACGTCGGGCTCGTTGGCCATCGCGATCGCGATCACCACGCGCTGGCGCATGCCGCCCGACAGTTCGTGCGGGTACTGCCTCAGCCGCTGCTCCGGGTGGGGGATGCCCACCAGCTCCAGCAGCGCCAGCGCGCGTTCCATCGCCTTGGCCTTGCTGACGTTACGGTGCGCGAGCACGGCCTCGGCGATCTGGTAGCCGACGGTGTAGACGGGGTTGAGCGAGGTCAGCGGGTCCTGGAAGATCATCGCGATCTTCTCGCCGCGCACCTTGCTGATCTGCGCGTCCGTCAGCCCGACGATCTGCTGTCCCAGCAACCGCGCCGAACCGCTCACACGCGCGTTGCGGGGCAGCAGGCCCATGATCGCCATGGACGTCACCGACTTGCCCGACCCGGACTCGCCGACGATCCCCAGCGCCTCCCCCGCGCGCAGCACGTAGGAGACCTCGCGCACCGCCCGCAGCGGCCCGTCGTCGGACTCGAAGGTCACGCTGAGGTCGTCGACCTCCAGCACCACGTCGTCGCGGTCCACGGTGCCTTCCCTCTCCCTGTTCGTCGCGTCGGTCGCGGTCATCGGCGCTCCATGGTCTGTCGCGGGTCCAGGGCGTCGCGGAGCCCGTCACCGATGAAGTTGATCGTCAGACAGATGATCACCAGCAGGACACCCGGCGGGTAGAAGAGCCAGGGGCGGGTGGAGGCGGCCGTGCGGGCGTCGCCGATCATCTGGCCGAGGGAGATGTCGGGGAGTTGGATACCGAAGCTGAGGAAGGACATCCCCGCCTCCAACAGGATCGCCACGGCCACCAGGAGGGTGGCGGCGACGATGATCGGCCCGGCCGCGTTGGGCAGCAGGTGCCGGACGATGATCCAGCCCGGCGACGCGCCCGCCGCCCTGGCGGCCTCCACGAACTCCTGCTCCCGCAGGGACAGCACCACGCCGCGGACGACACGGGCGATCTGCGCCCAGGAGAACGCGGCGATGATGAGCGCCACCGCCCACCACGTGGTGCCCCCGCGCACGCTTCCGGCGATCGCGGCGACCATGACCAGGAGCGGGACGATCATGAACACGTCGACGACCCGCATCATCAGGGAGTCCACCCGACCGCCGTAGTACCCGGCCGTGGCGCCCCACAGGGAGCCGACCACCGTGCCGAGGACCGACACGGTGAACGCCACCTTGAGGGTCTGCTGGGCGCCGCGCATGAGCTGGCCGAGCACGTCGTTCCCGGCGGTGGTGGTGCCGAGCGGGTGGTCGGCGTTGGGCGGCACGCTGGGCGGGACCTCCCGGTGGACGAGGTGGTCCCAGGTCCAGAGGTAGGGGCCGACGAAGGCGAAGAGGACGATGACGATCAGCAGCGCCAGGCTGATCATGGCGGGCCGGTGCCGGAGGAACCGCCGCGTGATCATCTGCAGCTGGGTGCGTTCGACGCCGCCCACCCCGTCGGCGGCGGTCTTCCGGACCGTGTCCGGCGCCCTGTTCTCACTCATAGCGGATCCTCGGGTCGAGCACGCCGTACAGCAGGTCGGCGATGAGGTTGGCCAGGATGACGGTGGTGCCGCTGAGCATCAGCCACGCCATGAGCGCGAAGGAGTCGTTGGCCGTCACCGCCTGGATGAAGAACTCGCCGAGTCCCCTCCATTGGAAGACCCGCTCGGTCAGAACGGTGCCGTCGATGATGGCCGCCATGCCGACGGCCACGACCGTCGTCAGGGGGATGAGAGCGGTGCGCAGGGCGTGCCGCCGGACGACGACGCGGTTGGGCAGTCCCTTGGCGCGCGCCAGGCGCACGTAGTCGCTGTTGAGCACCTCCAGCATGGAGGTGCGCTGGTACCGGCTCCACGACGCGAAGCTGGTCAGCATGAGCACGATGGTCGGCAGCGTCATGTACGCGAGGGCGTTGGTGAAGCGGCCCCACGGGGACAGCCCCTGCGCCTGGTAGGTGCCGTCGCCGACCGTGGCGAAGAACTGGGTGCCGACGAGTTCGTTGAACGAGACCCCGGCCTGCTGGACGATCCCGGCGAACCAGAAGGTCGGCATGGCCAGGGCGAGGAACCCGACGAAGGTGAGGGTGTAGTCGAGCTTGGAGTACTGCCGCATGGCGCTGACCACGCCGGTCAGGATGGCCAGGCCGAGCGCGAAGACCATGGCCGCGCCCACGAGCCGCAGGGTGACCCCGAGGCGCTCGGCGATGTTCGCGCCGATGTCGTAGGTGGCGCTCTGGGTGGAGGGGCCGAACTTCCCCTGGAGCAGGCCGATGTCGCCGTTGCCGCCGACGCCGGTCATCCAGAGCCAGTAGCGCTCGGGCATGGACCGGTCGAGGTAGAGGCGTTCCGACTGGAGCTGGATGACCTCCGGGTCCGGGGGCGGCTGCATGACGCGCAGGTCGGCCAGGGGGTCGCCGGAGAGGTCGATGAGGACGAAGGTGAGGACGGACGCCAGGAGGAGGACGGGTATCGCGCCCAGCACGCGCCGCACCGTGTAAACGAGCATGGTGTGTGATCCTTCAGGGTGGACGAGGACCGGCCCGGGCAGGGGAGGGTGTCCCGTGCCCGGGCCCGGAGACCTGGACCGAGTTACTCGGCCAGGGCCCACTCACCGATGTTGTAGGTGGCGCGGAGACTGGTGTTGAGGTTGTCCTCGATGTTGGTGACCCGGTCGTTCACGAAGAAGTACTGCGGGTCGGCCAGGAGCGGGAGGACGTAGGCCTCCTCCACGAGGATCTCCATGGCCTGGTTGGCGTACTCGGCCGCCTCGTCCCGGTTGGGCGCCGAGCCCGTGGCCTCCGCCAGCTCGTCGATCTCCTCGTTGGAGAGGCCGCCGAAGTTGCTGCCGCTCTCGCTGTGCCAGAACTGCTCGGGGTTGCTGGTGAAGTAGGGGAAGCCGCTCCAGCCGAACTCGACGATGTCGTAGTCCTGGCCGCCGAGCATCTCGCCGAGGTTGTCGGTCATCTCGATGGTGGTCTCGACGCCGATCTCGGCCAGGTGCGCCTGGATCAGCTGGACGGAGTTGTTGCGGATGACGGTGTCGGTGGTGCGCAGACGGAACGGTCCGACCTGCTCGCCGTCGAGCATGAGGGTGTCGCCGTCGAGCTCGTACCCGGCCTCCTCGAGGATCTCCAGAGCGGCGTCGGTGTCGCCGCTGCCCTGGCCGGAGGGGGTGATGTGGTCGACGTAGTACTCGCTGTCGCTGCCGAACATGTGGTTGTTCTTCAGCTCGTACTCGGGGTAGGCCTCGCCGTAGGTGCGGCTGGCGATGTCGTCCCGGTCGATCGCGGTGAAGATGGCGCGGCGCAGCTCGACGTCCTGGAGCCACTCGTTCTCGGTGTTGAAGTCGATGTGCTCCCAGATGTTGCCCTCACCGATGGTGACGGTGGCGTTCGGGGCGCCCTCCAGCTGGGTGACGACGTCCGTGCTGAACTGGGCGGGGTTGGCGCCGTCGAACTCGCCGTTGTTGAAGGCGTTGACGAAGGTGCCCTCGTCGGTGTTGAACGGCATGATGATGCGGTCGAGCTGGACCGGGTCGCCCCACCACTCGGGGTTGGGCTCCTTGACGACCTGGTTCTCCAGGTCGCCCTCGACGATCATCCACGGGCCGCCGGACCACTCGGTGCGGGCCTCGTGCAGCCAGGTGAAGAACTCGCCGAGCTGGTCGGGGTCGTCGACGTCCCAGCCGTTCTCCTCCGCCAGGTGGGACGGGTAGAAGCCACCGCCGGCGCTGGTGGAGTCGAACAGGCTCATCCACTCGGGGTCGGAGAGCCCCTCCTCCAGGGTGATGGTGATGGTCTTGCCGTCGACCTCCATCGTGTCGATCATGTCGGCGTTGGTGGTGCCCCGGGAGTCGCACGTGGTGCAGTAGCCCTCGTCGGGGGAGGCGTACATCATCGCGGTGACGCGCAGGTCCTCACCGGTCATCGGCGTTCCGTCGCTCCACACGGCGTCCTCGGCGAGCGTGAAGCTGTACTGGAACGGGCCCTCGTCGAGGTCGTCGTTGATGACCACGGGCTCCTCGGCGAGGATGTCCAGGTCGTACTCATAGCTGCCGTCGGGCTGGAAGACCCCGGTGTGCGGGACCACTCCGGAGAGCATCTGGACCGTGTAGACACTGCCGCCCGCGCCGCTGATACTCGCCCACGCGGCCGGGAGGCTGTTGATCACCCAGGTGATCTCCCTGTCCCCCTCCGCTGGACCGCTTCCGCCACCGGAACAGGCCGTCAACACCATCATCGCGGAGGCGCCCGCCGCGGCCAGCGCGAGCGTTTTCCTTCGTTCGTGCATCAGTTACACCCTTGATCGCTAATACGAGCCGAACACGCAGCGTCGGAACACATGACGCATACCCCGCCGAAGTTAGGCGATTAGTCGTTCAGAAGACCATTAGGCGAAATGTCTGTATAGCCCCAATGCCGGATTCGTGACCCATCCGCAACCCGTTCGCTGCCGTCGCCGAGCGTGGCCGACACGGGATCTCAATACGCCGGCAACACACCGCGAAACACCACAATTTCGCAGGTCATAACCCTTCCAGCGAAGTTACCCAGCGAAGTCGGATTCGGACATGCCGAAAATGCGCGAAGACTCCCAAGGGATGACCATCGAAATCGAGCCCAAGGTCAACAGTGTTTATCCACGCGAGTGACCTACACCCACCCACACACCAAAGCGGACACAGGGTATTAAACCACTCAAATAATGCGATAAATTCCCGCCGCAGAGCGCATCGCCCACCAGCGACGACAGGGGAAGGACAAGGGTCCTTTCATCGGAAGGTCCGATGATAATCGGACTAATCAATAGAAACAGAACAACAAGCATCAACAGTCACAGATGAGTAGCCGACGCCGTGAAGTGGGGTGTCCGAAACCGCCGTCCGCAGGGGCGGGGAGCCGATAGGCTGCGATCGGCGACCGCCGTCACCCCGTGCAGTACCCAGCGAGAGAGGCATCTGCCGTGTCCGAAACCGTCCGCCTGGTCTGCCCCGCGGGCCGCAAGCACGTGGAGTTGACGGCCGGTTACCTCCTGGTGGCGTTGGCCGTCGTCGCCGTGGTCGTCGAACCCGGGCACTGGGCCACCGTCACCCTCGGGATCCTCCTCGCCCTGATGGGCGTCGCGCTGGCCGTCCACGGCCACCTCATCAAGGTGCCCGTCCTGGAGGTCTCCGACGACGAGTTCCGCTACACGCGGGGCCGGTACACCGTGAGCGTGCCGTTCCAGGACATCGGTTCGTACCACGTGCTCCCCGGACGGATCCGCTCCCTGGCCCTGTACGACACCTCCGGTCGGCCCAAGCGCTTCCCGTCGCTGCGCAGCCGCCGCACCGCCCGCACGCACCTCCCGCTGACCGGGATGACCAGGCCCGCCAAGGTCGAGGCCTTCATGGCGGTCGCCGGTATCCCGCCCCGCGAGCGCTCCCTGACCTCCTGAGCGGACCCACCGAGAGCGGTCACCGTCCGCGCGGTGACGCGCGAACCGTGACCCCTCCAGGCACAGACGACCGCACCGCACCACACACCTCACGGACATACCGCCTCAAGGACGCGTGATCTACCCTCGGTGGGGTGAAGCAGTCCAGAATCACCGCCATCCTGACCGTAGCGGGGATGCTCGCGACCATGTGGGTCTTCGAGATCCTCGACAGCTTCCTGTTCAGCGGAGGGCTCGACCGGGAGTTCGGGCTGCGCGCCTGGACGTTCTCCGAGCCCTGGACCGTGCTCACCGCACCGTTCATGCACGGCAACCTCGCGCACCTCATCGGGAACTCGCTGCCGTTCCTGGTCCTGGGATCCCTGGTCGCCTTCAGCGGCCTGGGCAGGTTCCTCCTGACCACCCTGATCGTGGCCCTGGTGAGCGGGATCGGCGTGTGGCTGTTCAGCCAGCCCCTCTCCCTCACCGTCGGCGCCAGCGGACTCGTCTTCGGCTACTTCGGCTACACCGTCCTGCGCGGTGTCATCGAGCGCAAGACCATCGACATCGTGATCATGATCTGCGTGGTCCTCTTCTACGGGACGATGATCTGGGGGGTCCTGCCCCAACACCCCGGCGTCTCGTGGCAGGCCCACCTGTTCGGGTTCGTCGGCGGCCTGCTCGCCGCCTACCTGCTCCCCCGGCGGGAACGCCGTAACCAGGCCGACCAGTGGAAGCCCGGAGCCCAGGGCGGCTACCACGCGCCCTGAACCGCACGGGCCGCACGCACGCGTACGGGCCGCCTCCCCCTCTTGGGTTCTAGTGGTGGTTGCAACACCCCGGTTCAAGGGGTGCCATGCACTTTCAGATCCGCGAGGACCGAACACAACGGGGCCCGAGGAAGCTCTCCGCTGAGCGAGCGGCATACTTGCAGCTCATGCAGCAGGGCTACAGCAACGCCGAAGCCTGCCGGCTCGTCGGTATCGATAAACGCACCGGCAGGAAGTGGCGCAACGGACGCCGCGCTGACGGCCGCACCAAGGCGGCACCACCCATCCACAAGGTGGTGCCGCCCGCGGGTCCATCCCGCTACCTGTGTGAGGCCGAACGCATCCGGATCGCCGACCTACATCGCGAGGGCAAGTCCGCGCGAGCGATCGCCGCCGAGTTGGGGCGAGACCACTCCACGATCAGCCGGGAGATCCGCCGTAACGGCACCGTGGATCCGCGCGGCAAACGGCACTACCGCCCCCACGCCGCCCAAACTCGCGCCGATGCCCGCCGACCACGCCCCAGACCCACCAAGATCGCTCTGAATCCCGAACCGCGCGCCAAGGTCCAGGATCTGTTGGACGAGCGGTGGAGCCCTGAGCAGGTCAGTCGTAGGCTCAAGCGGGACTTTCCCGACCGGCCGGAGCTGCACGTGTGCCACGAGACGATCTACCAGGCCCTCTACGTCCAGGGCCGTGGTGAGCTGCGCCGGGAGTTGGCCGGAGCGCTGCGCTCGGGCCGCGCCCGGCGCGCAAACCCCGCCGCCAGGCCCAGCAGCGCCAGCCCCGCTTCGCCGCTCCGATGGTCATGAAGCCAGCGCCCGCCGGAGGTCGCTGACCGGGCGGTGCCCGGCCACTGGGAAGGCGACCTGATCATCGGCTCCGGCGGTAACTCGGCGATCGGCACCCTGGTGGAGCGTTCGACCCGGTACGTGATGCTCCTGCACCTGCCCCACGGGCGCACGGCCGAGCGGGTGCGTGAGGCGTTGACCACCACGGTCCAGACCCTGCCCCGGCATCTGGCACGGTCGGTGACCTGGGACCAAGGACCGGAGATGGCCGCGCACGGGGCGTTCACCACCGCCACCGACATCCCGGTCTACTTCTGCGACCCGGCCAGCCCCTGGCAGCGCGGATCCAACGAGAACACCAACGGATTGTTGCGTCAGTACTTCCCCAAGGGCACGGACTTGTCGGTGCACTCCGCCGAGCATCTGGAGGCGGTGGCCGTGCAGCTCAACGGTCGTCCACGCAAGACGCTCGACTGGGATACCCCAGCCGAGCGTCTCGCTAAGCTGCTTCAAGCGAGCAACTGACCTCCGGTGTTGCAACGATCCCTAGAATCCGCCCCTCGGGGAGACGGCCCGTACGCGTTTCCTACGGCCTCGTCGCCTCGGCACGGGGCCCGGGGATCCGGGAGTCGGCTAGAACTCCAGGCCCTCCGCGTCGTCGCCCAGGGTGCGCTCCAGGAACTCGGGGTTCTCGGAGAGCCAGACGCGGGCGCCCTCCTGCGGGTCGTCCTCGTACTCGTCGAGGGTCAGGGACTCCAGGGAGCCCAGCTCCTCGTCGGACAGCGTGAACTCGCTCAGCCAGGAGGCGGCGTTCGGGTAGTCCTCGGCGAAGCCGCCGCGACCGACCGCGTGGATGGTCTCGGCACCGCCCATCATGCCCTCGGGGTCCTCGAGGTCCTTGAGGTCGTACTGGGCGTAGGCGATGTGCGGACGCCACAGGGTGACGACGATCGGCTCCTCGGCCTGGTAGGCGGAGTCCAGCTCGGCGAGCATGGCGCCGGTGGAGGACTCGACCAGCTCCAGGTCGTCCCCCAGGCAGTAACCCGGGATGGCGTGCTCCTTGGTGGTGCGCACCAGGCCGGAGCCGGACTCGATGCCGACGATCTGGCCGCCCAGCTCGTCCGCGTGCTCGCGCAGGTCGGCGATGGTGTTGACGTCCTCCATGTAGGAGGGGACCGTCAGGGTCAGACGGGCGTTGTCGTACCAGTAGCCGAGGTTCTCCAGATCGCTCCCGTAGTCCGCCCAGTAGTCCGCGTGGGTCTGCGGCAGCCAGGTGTCGAGGAACAGGTCGACGTCGCCGTTGGCGGCGCCCTGGTACATGGGGGCGACGTCGAGCTCGGTGATGGTGACGTCGTAGCCCTTCTCCCCCAGGAGCACCTCCCACAGGGCGGTGGCGGCGATGCCCTCCTCCCACGGGATCAGCGCGATGTTGATCTCGTCGGCGTCCTCACCGGACTCCGGGATGTCGACCACCGGGATGTCGGCCTCCTCGACGACCGGCGCCTCCGCGCCCGGTTCACAGGCGCCCGCCGCCTGGTCGTCGCCGTCACCCTCTGTCAGGTCCTGTCCGCCGCCGCCACAGGCGGTCAGCAGGAGTGCGCTGCCCAGGCCCAGGGCCGTGAGCGATGCCAGACGCGCGTTCATACGTGTTCTTCCTTCCCTCGATACTTCTCGTCGGTCCCTCACGAGCGCGCGCGCTCGGCGCGTGCCTGCGGGGTGTTGTGCGTGACCGCGGCCGTCAGGCGGTCGAGGAAGATCGCCAGGACGACCACGGCGACACCGGCTTCGAACCCCAGAGCACCGTCGTTGCGGGAGATGCCCTGGTAAACCTGGTTCCCCAGGCCGCCCGCGCCGACCATGCCCGCGATGACGACCATGGAGAGGCTGAGCATGATGACCTGGTTGACACCGGCCATGATCGTGGGGAGGGCGAGCGGGACCTGGATCCCGGTCAGGATCTTGTGGCTGGGAGCGCCGAAGGACTCACCGGCCTCCACCAGCTCCTTGTCGACCTGGCGGATGCCCAGCTCCGTGAGGCGGACACCGGGCGGCATGGCGAAGACGACGGTCGCGACCACACCGGGGACCGCCCCGATCGAGAAGAAGAAGATCGCCGGGATGAGGTAGACGAAGGCGGGCATCGTCTGCATCAGGTCGAGGACCGGCTTGACGATCTTGCTGACCGTGCCGTTGTAGGCCGACAGGATGCCGATCGGGATCGCGATGAGCACCGCGATGAGGCTGGCGATGAGCACCAGTCCGAGGGTGTCCATGGCGTTGGTCCACTGGTCGACGGACGCGACCACGAACAGCGCCACCAGGGCGAACACACCCATCTTCCAGCCCGCCACGGAGAGCGCGAGCAGGCTGAGCAGCAGGAGCATGAGCAGGGCACGCGGCTCGGTGACCACGATCGGCAGGAGGAACCAGCCGAGCAGGACCGCCGCGAGCCAGCCGCCGGCCACCACCGCGGTGCGTGCCCGGGCCCCCTTGTCCATCGTCCCGAGCACCGTCACGGAGATCAGGAACAGCAGGGAGACCACGAAGTACCCGTCGGCGTACTCACCGGTCACGTCGATCAGCCACAGGACCGGCGCGGGCGGGAGGACCCTGTTGATGAACAGGTCACCGACCCCGAACTGGGCCTGGAGGATGTACAGGAGTGAGACAACGCCGATGATCGCCATCAGGGGGGTTCGGCGGGTCCGCAGCAGCGGCACCGCGATGATGGCGGCGGCGATGAAGGCCAGCTGACCGGCCGCGGGTTCGGCGAAGAAGGCGGAGAGAGCCTCCACCGCCCACCTGATGAACTCGCCGAGGGCGTCGAAGAACCAGCCGAAGTTGCTCTTGAGCCACTCGTTGAGGGTCTCGAAGCCCACGCCGAGGGGGATGTTCGGCGGGAAGTCGACGGGAGTCACGCGTTCTCCTTCCCGGCGGCGAGGGCGGCGAGCACGGAGCCGCGCGACACCGTCCCGAGCGCCCGGCCGTCGTCACCGACCACGCGGAGGTGGTCGGAGGTGGTCATGCTGCCGTACAGGTCCGCGATGGGGGTGTCCGCCGCCACCTCGGGGAGGGACGCGTCGTCGGGCGCGTCGGGGTCGATCGCCTCGGTGGCGGTGAGGACCCGGGTGCGGTCGACGTCCTCGATGAAGCGCTCGACGTAGTCGTTGGCCGGAGCGCTGAGGATCTCCTGGGCGGTGCCGACCTGAGCGACGCGGCCGTCGCGCAGGACGCAGATCCGGTCACCGAGGCGCATGGCCTCGTTGAGGTCGTGCGTGATGAAGATGATCGTCTTGCCCAGGCTCTCCTGGAGCTCGAGGAGCTGGGTCTGCATGTCGCGGCGAATCAGCGGGTCCAGGGCGCTGAACGCCTCGTCCATGAGGATGATGTCGGTGTCGGCGGTGAGGGCGCGGGCCAGGCCCACGCGCTGCTGCATACCGCCGGAGAGCTGGTGGGGGAGCTTGTCCTCCCAGCCGCCGAGGCCGACCAGTTCGAGGGTCTCCTGGGCCTTCCGGTCGCGCTCGGCGCGGGGAACGCCGCGCAGTTCGAGGCCGTAGGCGGCGTTCTCGCGGACCGTGCGGTGCGGAAGAAGCGCGAAGTGCTGGAAGACCATGCTGATCTTCTCTCCGCGCAGCTTCAGGAGAGCCTTCTTGTTGAGGGCGGAGATGTTGACGCCGTCGACCTCGACGGTGCCCGAGGTGGGCTCCAGGAGGCCGTTGAGCATGCGGATCAGGGTGGACTTCCCCGACCCGGACAGGCCCATGACGACGAAGATCTCGCCGGGCTTGACCTCGAACGAGACGTCGATGACGGCCGCGGTCACGTCGAGGTCGGCGATGGTGTCACGGTGGCTGCCGTCGGAGAGCCGCTCGACCGCGGCCCCTGCCTGCCTGCCGAACACCTTGTACAGGTTGTCTGCGCGTACTGCTGACACGGTCTCCTCTGCGGGGCTGTTCCACCGCGAGCCCCGACAAGGCGCATCGCCCCTTCGCCACCCGCGGTTACCTCAGGCGGCGGGTCGGCGCAGAGCCCCCGCGTGCGCACCCCGAGGACCGGGGCGAGACCGCCACCTGGTGTCACGTCGGAGCGCCACCCTACCGAGATGTACACCGGCGGTTTAGTTGAAATGTCACCAGCAAATAACAGGTTTAACCTGGGTAAAAGTGGTCCGCCGACCTGTAGCGGTGGTTCCAGGCACCACAAGAGGGCCGAGTGTGATCTACGCCACACACCATTTCACGGTGATATGGGTCACATCGGCAAATCGGGCGCACTCGCCCACGGAACGTGTCCAACCCTGACCATACCGTCAACATCCTCCGCGCGGGTGGCCGCATCCGGTCAGTCGGACTCGACCGGGATCGGGGTGCGGCTGAAGTTCTGGTGCGAGCGCGAGGGCGTCGGACCGCGCTGGCCCTGGTAGCGGGAGCCGTACCGGGCGGAGCCGTAGGGGTGCTCCGCGGCGGAGGAGAGCCGGAACATGCACAGCTGGCCGATCTTCATGCCGGGGTAGAGCTTGATCGGCAGGGTGGCGACGTTGGACAGTTCCAGGGTGACGTGCCCGGAGAAACCGGGGTCGATGAACCCCGCCGTGGAGTGCGTGAGCAGACCGAGGCGGCCGAGGGAACTCTTGCCCTCCAGCCTGCTGGCGATGTCGTCGGGGAGGGAGACGACCTCGTAGGTGGAGGCCAGCACGAACTCGCCCGGGTGGAGGACGAACGCCTCGTCGCCGTCGGTCTCGACCAGCCGGGTGAGGTCCGGCTGCTCGACCGAGGGGTCGATGTGGGGGTACTTGTGGTTCTCGAACACACGGAAGTACCGGTCCAGCCGGACGTCGATGCTGGAGGGTTGGACGAGACCGGGGTCGAAGGGGTCGATCCTGACCCGCCCGGCGTCGATTTCGGACCTGATATCGCGATCGGAGAGCAGCACGCTCCGAACCTACCGCCTGGGAGAACGCGGCGCGGGCGACCTCGCAGGCAACCCCGTCCGGCGGCGAGTTGCCCACGGACCCCGGAGTTGGGCTAGGATAGCGTTCGTTGCCAGCCGGTGATGATCATCGGCGGGACAGCGCGGATGTAGTTCAATGGTAGAACTTCAGCTTCCCAAGCTGATAACGCGGGTTCGATTCCCGTCATCCGCTCCGTTCGAAAGACGGCCCCTGACCTGTGAACATCGTTCGCACACCAGGGGCCGTTCTCGTGTTGGGGGTGCACCAGCGGGTGCACGGGGGTGGACGGAGGGCCACGCCTCAGCGACCTTCCACCCGACAACGCTGGATCATCGGTTGTCGCCCAGGCGATACGAACGTTGAACCAGGGCGCTACGCAACCCGATCCACCTTGATGCCGACGCCCTGCTCGCACACGCTGAGTACGACGACGTGCCCTTCCCGCATGAGGCCGAGATCGTTGAGAAGGCGGTCAGGAGGCGGCACGATCGGTGTCTCCGGGTTCGGCGCCAACCTGGCCGCGGGAAGCGATGTGGAGCTGCGGTCCACCTACACCTTGGCTCCCAAGGAGGAGATCACCGTCAGCAAGGTCATCGACGGTCTGATCCAGCGCCTTGCCGTGACCGTCTTCCCCGACGAGACCCATGCCTTGGGCAAGGATCTCGTGGTCGAGCTGAACGGGCAGACGCGCATCACGGCGGCGAGCCTGGTCGGCAAGATGTTCTACGTCATGCGCATGCTGCTGGACAGCACCGAAGGTGACATCGAGGCGGTCCTCGACATGAGCGCAGAGGACGACGAGGCCTCCCAAGCCCTGAAGCGGGTCTACCTGCGGAACGAGCCGCTGCCGGTCCCGACGGCCGCGCTCACCGCGCCGGGTGCCCGGCCCACCGCTTGGGCGGGTACGAGGTGGTGGGCCACGCCCCCGCCAGCAGGGTCGCCCCCATCACGATGAGCGCGATCGTCACGGGCGTCGCCGGGCCCGGCGACGCCGTATCCCCACGATCACACCGAGCAGCGCCACCGGTACGAGGACGGCGATCAGGACCCCCTTCGTCACGGCCCACTGCCATGAGTAGTCGGTCGTGTAGGCGAACGTCCTGAAGAACCCGCTGGGGCCAAGGCGCACGTCGCCGATGGCGGTCGGCATCGGGTCGCTGCGGCTGAGCCGCACGGCGTCCCTGCTGAGGACCACGTCCTGCCGGATGATGCTGCCGTCACCACTGGTGAACGTCCCCACCAGGGCGCAGCCACCGTTGTTGCACGACCTGTCCACGGGGGTGAACGTGCCTACCGGACCGCTCACCAGGGTCTCCCGGCCGGAGAGGCCCTCCGCGGCCTGGAACAGCCCGGGGAGGGAGGACAGCAGCAGGAGGACGCAGACCAGCACCCCGACGAGGATCCTGCCGGAACCGTTCGCGGACGGGGAGGGAGGGGGCGTCATCACGCGGGAATCCTACTGGCCGTGCCCGACCCGACGTCCGGTGGAGGCCGCCCCACAGGGTCGCAGCGGGTGTGGTGAGTGTCAGTCCTCGTCTCGGTCCTGTCCTCGGGCAGCGGCCCTCAGCTCCTCGTTGATCCGGTGGGCCTCCTCCAACTGGTCCTCCAGGATGATGATCCTGCACGCGGACTCGATGGGTGTGCCCTGGTCCACGAGTTCACGCGCCCGGGCGGCGAGCCTGAGCTGGTAGCGGGAGTAGCGGCGGTGCCCGCCCTCCGAACGCAGGGGCTCGATCAGTTTCGCCTGGCCCAGGGCGCGCAGGAAGGCCGGCGTGGCGCCGATCATCTCCGCGGCGCTGCCCACGGTGTAGGCGGGGTAGTCGTCATCGTCGAACCGGTCACCGGTGTCGGGACGGGACAAGTGCGTGTCTTCCTTCTTGTGAACGCACGTCGAGGGCCCCAACGCCGAACGGCGCTGGGGCCCGAGAGTTCAATACCACCTACCGGCCGCTGCCGGTCTTCCGCTTCCCGAAGTCAAGCCGGTACGGGATCGCGGGGATCGCGGTTGTGTGACCGTGGACCACCCTCTTCCAGAACAGGGCCCTGCGGTACCCGAGCGGGATTCCAGCCTCGCCCGGGCGATCCTGATGGCATCTACTCCTCTCGATCTCACTTCGTGCACTACTTCTTCGACTGCGGCCCTGGCGGCTCGACCGGCGCGGTTGGAGCGTGCGCCGGTCGAGCCCTGCCGCGTCCTTCTTCCTGCCGCGGCCTCCCCCGTACGAGCGGGAGACCGGTCCTGCGGTACTGCTTGACCTTCTGTACTGCTGTCCTACCGGCTCCCGGTGTCTTCAAGCACGTGCACACCGTCGAGCCGTCCTGCTCCACTTCCTGCGCGGTGTCCCCCAAACGGGCGGGACACCGGTACTGCGGTGCTACCGGCCCCCGGCGCCGTACAGCCAAGCGCGCCGGTCGGGCCGTCCTGCTCTCCACCGGCGTATCCGGTGGCCCAGCCGTGGATCTCTTCGGCTACGACAGGAAATGTAGCAGCACGGGGAAGCCATGTCTACTCTCGCCGCTACAGGTTTGCGATGCTTGTCGGGGAAGGCTTCCTGGAGTCCCGAGATCGTTCGGCTGCCGGCCGGCCCGACCTCCAGCGCCCGGGCCGAAGATCCTCCACGGATCCCCTTGGCCCCCGCCCCGCACAAGCGATGGTCCGCACAGGGCAGCCATCCACCGGAGAAGGGCGTTTCCCCACCCGAGGGGCTCAGTAGTAGAGCACGGCCTCGTCCCAGTCCTCCCCCGGCCCGAAGAGGTGTCGCGGTTTGACGAACCTCTGCTCCCCCCGCAGGACGGACTCCGGGACCAGGGTTCCCGGCGGCACCCCGAGCACCCGACTCCGTACCCTCGGGTCCTCGCGCAGGGCCGAGGCGACCTGCGCGCGGGCAGCCGCCTCGTACCGGGGATCCACCTCCAGTTCGACCTCCAGAAGATCCTCCCGGGCGCGCGCCCGCCAGAACAGGACCCCGTGTTCCCCGGGCAGGGAGAACACCGCCCGCTCGATCTGCCCCGGCGTGACCCTCACCCCCGCGACCGCATGGGTCCCAGCGTCGCGCCCGAGCACCTCGACCGTCGGCAGGTGCCACCGGCAGGGGCACTCCTCCTCCGACACCCGGACCCGGTCCTCCAGGTCGTAGCGGACCAGGGGCATGGCCTCGCGGTACAGGGTCGTGATGACCAGGTTCCCCACGCCGGTCCGCGCGCTGCGCCCGGTGTCCGGATCCATGACCTGGGGAATGAAGCGATCGGCCCACAGGTGCAGACGCCCGTGCCCGCACTCTCCCGCCAGGCTCCCGGTCTCGGTGGAACCGTAGTCCTGCATGACCGGAATCCCGCCCCAGGCGCGGCTGATGGCGTTGCGCCGGGCAGCGGTGAGCGGCTCCCCCGCGACCAGGAGCGCGCGTAGCGAAGGGAAGTCACGTCCCGGGTCGAGCCCGGCCGTCCGGGCCGCCGCCGCCCACAGCAGGCACTCGGTGGGCAGGCTCCACGTCACCGTGACGTCCAGGTCGCGCAGCATCCGCACCACCCGGGCGTAGGTGACGACCGCGGAACGGTTGTCCGCGGGCACCACGGTGGCACCACGGCTCCGGCCACCGAGGTGCGCCTGGTGGCCGGTGGTGAGCATGGCGTACGGCGTACGCACCATGAGCGTGTCCGCCGCGTCGATCCCCACGGCGCCGCGGGTGAACCGGTCCGCCACGTCGGCCCAGTCATGGTCGGTGAAGTAGGAGGAGGTGGGGGCTCCGGAGGTGCCGCTGGACTCGTGGTAGGTCGCCAACCGTTCCCGTTCCACCGCCAGCAGTCCGAACGGATAGGCGGCGCGCAGGTCACCCTTTCCGGTCAGCGGGAGCGCACCGAGCTCCTCGACGCTGGCCGGGATGGGAAGGTCCCGGTAGCGGGGAGACCGCGCGGCGAGCTCCATGGCCCGCGGCAGGGCCTTCTCCTGGAGTTCGCGCAACTCCCCGATGCTGTTCCAGTCCCCCAGACGGGGCGGGCTGGTGGGGGTCATGTCCTTGCCTTTCATGGGTCCGACCGGTCAGGGCGCCGGTTCCTCACCGACCAGAAGGCGGGCGTTGGTCCAGGTCACCCGTCTCCAGGCGGGCTCTTCCAAGCCGAGGAGGCGGTACTTGACCAGTTCCACCTCAGGGTGCTGGAGCGGGTACTCACTACCGAAGAGCACCCGTTCCGGCCCCAGGCGGCGCAGGGCCGCCGCGACCACGGCCGAATACCCGCCAGAGGTCTCGAACAGGATGTTGGGCCTCGGTCGGATCGACTCGATGCCGTACAGATCCATGTCGCCCACACCGGCATGACCGAGCACGAAGGTGACGTCGGGTTCACGCGCGGCCAGGTCCACCAGATCCGTCACCCCGAACCCGGCTCTGGCAAGACAGTGCAGGTAGACAGGGTGCCCCAGGTCCTTCGCGACCCCGACGAGCGCGTGGGTGCGGGGGTCGGAGATCCTGACGCCGTGGACGCCCGGCGCCAGTTTGAGACCGCGGAACCCCGCGCCCGCCTCCCGGTAGGCGTCCGGGCCGCTGTGGGGGTTGGCGAAGAAGAACGGGACCAGGCGCCCGCCCGAGCGTTCACAACCGGCGAGCACGGCGTCGTTGTCGACGTCCTCGGTACTGCCGCCGCCCTCGATGATCTGGCGGGACAGCCGGAGTGGGTCGATCGTGCCGCCGGCGACGACGACGGCCCGGTCGATGCCGCATCCGTCCATCGTGGTCAGGAGGCGGTCCGTGGCCTCCGCTCCCGGGGCGAGGTGGGCGTGGGCGTCGAAGACACGAGTGTCCACCGGTCACCGACCTTCCGTGAGGGAGGACATGTCGATGACGAACCGGTATCTGACGTCCTTGGCCACGGTGCGCTCGAAGGCGGTCCCGACGTCCTGGACACGGATCGTCTCGACGTCGGCCGTGATCCCGTGTTCGGCGCAGAAGTCGAGGGTCTCCTGGGTCTCGGCGATCCCACCGATGAGGGAAGCGGTGATCGACCGCCGGGGCATGGCCAGGAGGGCGCCCACGACGGGAGGTGTCGGTTCCAGTGACCCCAGCAGGACGTAGCTGCCGTCGCGCCGGAGCAGAGGGAGGAACGGGTTGATGTCGTGGGGTGTGCCGATGGTGCTCAGCAGCAGGTCGAACCCGTCGGCGAGGTCGTCGAGCGCCCCCTCCTCCGTGGTGACGACAGCGCGGGAGGCGCCAAGCGCCAGAGCGTCCCGGGCCTTGGCCGGTGTCGTGGTGAACGCGACCGTGTGCGCGCCCATCGCCGAGGCGATGCGGATACCGAGGTGGCCGAGCCCGCCCACGCCGATGATCCCCACCCTGCTCCCGGAACCCACGCCGTGGTGGCGAAGCGGCGAGTGGACGGTGACCCCGGCGCACAGCAGGGGCGCCGCCGCGGCCGGGGCCAGCCCGTCGGGCAGGCTCAGGACGAACGCCTCGTCGACCACGATGGCCCCCGAGTAGCCGCCCATCGTGGTCCGGCCTGTGTCCGGGTCCCTGCCGTTGCAGGTGAGGATCGGCCCGGTGCGGCAGTACTGCTCCAGCCCCTCCTCACACGATCGGCACCTTCCGCAGGAGCCCACCATGCACCCGACACCGACCAGGTCACCGACGGCGAACCGACCCGTGCCGCCGCCGGTGGCGCGCACCCGTCCGACGATCTCGTGTCCGGGGACGACGGGGTACTCGGTGCTGTCCCAGTCGTCGTGCACTTGGTGGATGTCGGTGTGGCAGATCCCGCAGAAGAGAATGTCGATCACGACGTCGCGTGGACCAGGGTCACGGCGTTCGAGTTCCAGGGGTTCCAGGGGCAGGCCCCTGCCTCTGGAACCCCATCCGATGGTTCGAATCATGGTCGTCCTTCGGGTGTCAGTTGCGGAAGACGCTCTTGCTGCGCATGAGGAACTCGGCGAGATAGCCGTCGTGCGGAGATCCCGGCTCCGTCCAGTGCGTCGGGTGGTCCCCGACGTAGACGTTGCTGATGCTGGGCTCGGCGACCAGCCGGTCCACGAGGTCCTCGTCCTCGGACACGACGGTGAGCGCCAGGGTGTCCCGCAGCGGAGCGATCCCGTCCTCGGGGGACCAGGGGGCCACCCAGACGCAGGGGAAGGGCAGCTCGATACGGGTCTGCGGGGCGTCACCGCGGGCCACCTGGTGGACGGCGGGGTACAGCACGGAGCTGCCGTCTCCGAGGGGCCGCGCGATCCCGTCGGGTGCGTGCCAGGGGACGGCTCCGTCCGCGCACGCGACCAGGTGGCGTTCGAACGCGCGGGCGGTCTCCTCCGGTTGGACGGGAAGGACCGCGTCGCCGTGCTCCGGAGGCAGTTCCGCCAGCCGGCCCAGACGCGCCGCGAGCGCCTCGGCGACCGGCGCCGGGTCGCCGTCGACGAACACGGCTGTGGCGTTCACACACGCCACACCGGCCTGGTGGACGATCGAGTCGACGATCATGTCCAGGTGGTCCCGCCAGTCCTCCCCGGTGAGCAGGATCTTGGAACGGCCCGGCCCTTGGGGAAGGACGTTCGGATCGCCCCGGTGGCGGTCGACGACCTCGTCCCCTCCGTAGACCATCGCGAGGTCGGCCTCGCGGACGAGTTCGTCGGCGACGTCGTGTTCCGTGGGCAGGAGCACGACCTGGTCCCCGGAGAACCCGGACTCACGCAGCGCGGTCACGAGACGGTGGGGGGTGAAGGGCTCACGGCGGGAGGGCCGGACCGCCACGCGGTAACCGAGCGCGAGGGCCTCCAGCCACTGGGCCTGCACGCCCGGATGGTTGCCTGGGGCGTGGACGGCGAGGACCTCGCCGCGGCGGGTCCAGACGGCCCTCCCCCTCCGGGTCAGC
>NZ_ANBC01000600.1 GCF_000341125.1 Nocardiopsis lucentensis DSM 44048
GCGCGGTAGGACTCGGCCGCGGCGTGGGCGATGGTTCGGGTGGTCTCGCGGACCGCTCGTACGGGGATGCCCGCGACACGGGCGACGGCGTGCTCGTACTCCTGGACGGAGACGCCGCCGACCTCGTCCGCCGCGAAGGCCCGGCCCGCCCTGCTGAGCGCCTCCGCGCGCTCGTCCGGAGTGAGGGGGGCGGCGGAGCGCAGAGCGGCGAGCGCGCGGTGGACGAACAGACCGGGTACCAGGCTGAGCTCGGCCATGGGTGTCCCGGCGACGTCGGTCACGGTTCGGAGGGCACGGGCGCGGTACGGACCGGAGGGGCCGAGCGCGTCGAGCCGGATCAGGGGGCGGGCCATCAGTACACGCCCTCGATCGCCGTTCTCCCCTCGAAGGTCTCCAGGGGTCTGACGTCGGCGACGGAGTCCCCGACCCGCCCTTCCCCGGCACGGACCCGGACGGCCGTGTCGCGCTCCAGGTTGTTCACGAGCAGGGCGCTCTTGCTGACGTGGTGCATGACGACCTGGCCGCGCTCCCCGTACTCCACCGGGCGGCCGCCACCCGGTTCGACCACGGAGAAGGAGCAGTAGGGAGAGTAGGGGTCGAACACGCTGGTGCCGTCGGGCCCGGGCTCCGGACGTTCGTCGACGCCACCGAGGATCATCGTGCTTCCGTAGCCGCCGCTGAAGGCCACCTCGGGGAAGACCTCAGTGGTCAACAGGTGGTGGACGTCGGGGTCCATGCGCGCACCGCTCCAACGGATCAGTCGGACCTTGTCGTTGACCAGAGCGGTGAGGCGTTCGTCGCGTGCGATGCGCTCCAGCATGGGTGGTGTGGTGACCAGGACGCCGATGTTCTGGGTGGACAGGACGTGTTCGGCTTGGGAGAGCAGGTGACGGGAGTAGCGGTCGGCCTCCTCCCGTCGGCCCTCGGCGATGCTGCCCTTGACCCAGCGCGGGTCCATGTCGATCGTGAACAGCAATCCGCCGCGCGCTCTGGCCTGGCGGGCGATGATCTCGCCGAAGAGGTGCGGACCGGTGGGCGCCATGGACAACCAGTCGACGCCCTCCGGGTGCCCGCGTTCGGTCATGGCGCGCAGGGACCGGTGCACGGACCGTTCCGCCCAGTCGCCGAGGAGCACCACGCGTTTGGGGGACCCGGTGGTACCGCCGCTCTCGTACACCCCCACCACGTCGGGATCGGGTCCGTAGCCGCGGGGGATGAGGTCCCGGGCCGGAACGTCGCGGAGCTCGTGGACGACGTTCGGGAAGCGGCTCAGGTCCTCGTGGGTGCGGATCTCGCGGACGGGGTCGAAGCCGAGCGTCTGCGCGCGCCGGAGCCAGAAGGGGGAGCCCGTCCGCGGGCTGAAGTGCCAGCGCATCGCGGCCTCGATCAGCGCTTCGGGCTCTGGTTCCTCACCCACCGGGCAGTCGAGTACCGGGTCGTGGGACATGCGTGTTCCCCTCGTGGACGGTTGCTCAGGGCACCTCCAGCGTGGGTGGCACGACTATCGGACGTGTTATCGACCGATATTGAGTGAGATGTGACTTTCGTGTTCGGGTCGTGCCGCCGTGTCACTCGTCGAAGACACGCACGGTGCCCTCCTGCCCGAGCGGGGCGTAGTGCTCGGTGAAGAGTTTCCCGACGAGTTCGCCCCGGCTGGTGACCCCCGTCTTCTCGAAGATGGCCTTGACGTGGTCCCGCACGGTGTGCGGCGAGAGGTGGAGGATCTCGGCGATCTCCCCGGTCGGCAGTCCTCGCGCGATGTGCTGGGTGATGCCCAGCTCCCGCCGGGAGAGTTCGTAGGCCTCCAGGAGCAGCGGCGTGACCTGGGAGGGTTTGGCGTGTTCGATGACCACGGCGACGCCTCCCAGACCGCCCTCGGTGTCGCGCATACACGAGGCGTGGCAGACGAGCCACCGCCCTGCCCTGTCACGCAGCCGGATCTGGGTGGTGCCGTTGGCCCTCTCCTTCGCGACCGCCCGGGCGTGGACCGCCGTGCTGTGCATCCACTCGGGTATCCGCACGCCCCAGGAGGTCCCGGTGGACGGTCCGTCCATCAGGTCCGCGAGGTGGTGGCGGGCGTCGTCGTTGAGCGAGACCAGGGATCCCGCATCGTCGAAGAGGAGCAGCCCCGGGCCGAACGACGCACCCTCCCGGACCTCGACCAGGGATTCCGCGTAGGTCCGGCGCAGCCGCGTGGCCATCGGGACGGAGAACCCCGCCGCCAGCAGGGTCTCGGCGGCCGAGAACGGCTTTTTGNGGCCACGTTCCCGCAGGAAACTGACGTGACCATGGGGTCTGCCCCCCACTCGCAGGACGACGCGGAGTTCGTCGTGGAACCCGTTCGGGCGCATGAAGTCGCGGTACACGGAGCTACGTTCGGGGCGGCCCCCAGTGCTCTCCCGCAGGGCCGCCGCGGGCACCGGTTCCCTCGCCAGGTCCTGGAACCGGTTGACCTCCTCAGTGAACAGCTCGTGCCGCCAGTAGGTGCCGCACCCGCCCTCGTCGAGGTTCTCGGTGCGGATCGGAGCGGTCACGAGCCCGGTCGCGGGGTCCGTCGCCCGCCACACCGCCGCGTCGAAGGGGATGAGCCTCCGCAGGCGGGGGGGGGGCCGGGNGGACCGGGCGAAGAGCGCCTGGGCGTCGGGGGCGTCGGAGATGAGGTCGAGCAGCGCCCGATGCTGGTGTTGGATCTCGGAGGGAGTGGGCTGGGTCATCGTCCTCGCTGCTCCTCCCGGGAGACGGACCGGCGCCCTCCCCCTCTCTTGTGTTCGACACGGCGGACGAAACGCCCCCGCGGTTCCCCCAGAGCGTGGCAGGAAACGCCCCCTGGATCAACCCACTTCCTTCCTTCCGAAGCTCCGTCCGCGCATCCCCCAAACGAGGGATTGACATCCCACGAGTTCAGCACAATACATCCAGAGTTTTGGCCGACTTCGGCCACCTGCGACCACACCGCAAGGTCGAGAATCTGATATTCTCCACAATGGAAACCATGAAAACTTAAAGCACAAAAAAGCATCCCCCACAAATGAACAACCCATCCAAAAATCATCCATCAGCGCCGAAAAAGCGTTTTAAAGCCCAAAGCAACGGGGAGCAGCGAGCGCTTTAACCAGGACAGACGATCGAACGGGCGGCGGACCTGCTCGACCCTCTCTACAGCTGGCCGGACAACTCAGATTCGCCGACCACCGGCCACGCAAAACTCATCCTGGAGTCCAAAGCAATGCAGAACAACATCCACTTTCGCATACTCGGCCCACTGTCAGTGAGAATTTTCAACAAAGAGGCGGCACCCCGGGGGAAGCGCCAGAAAATCCTTCTCACCATGCTCCTGCTGAATTCTGAGAACATAGTCGACATGGATCGCCTAATCGACGCCACCTGGGGGGACAGGCCACCGGCGACAGCCAAGAACCAGATTCGGATATGCGTGTCGGAGCTCCGACGCAAGTTCCAGTCACACGGTCTCCACGACATCATCGAAACCCATTCCTCCGGGTACCTGATCCGAATCCCCGAGGACTCCCTGGACCTGACGCGCTTCGGTGCCCTCGTCGTTCGGGGGCGACAGGCCATCCACACCGGGGACACCTCGGCGGCGGCCGAGGCCCTGTCCACGGCGCTGGGGCTCTGGCAGGGCCCGATCGCCTCCGGCGTCGACAGTCCGCTGGTGCGGTCCATCTCGACCCAGCACCACGAGAACCGGCTGTCCGTGCTGGAGGAGTACTTCGACCTGGAGCTGCGCCGGGGAGGCCACCACCGGATCATCGGCGAACTCACCCACTACGTGGCCGAGTATCCGTTCCGGGAGAGGCTGTGCGGCCAGCTCATGCTGGCGCTCTACCAGTCCAACCGCCAGGTGGACGCACTGGAGCTGTTCCACAGCACTCGCAGGCGCCTGGCCGACGACCTGGGGCTGGAGCCCAGCCACCATCTGCGCGAACTGGAGAACACCATCCTCACGGGAGCCGTCCCCGACCTCGCCGCCCGCTGAGGGACCGTTCCTCCCACCTGATTCCCCCCAAGTGAGGGATGTGGCCCTCCCCCGGGCCGGGACCAGACTACGGACGCGACCCCGTACACACGTCTGGAGGAATCCCGTGCCCCTACCCGACTACAGCCGGACCAGCACCGATCCACCGGCCCTGACCCTGCCGGAGCTCGAACAACGGCTCCGCGGTACCGTGCTCCGACGCGGGGAGAAGGGGTACGAAGAGGAGACCGCGGTCTACAACACCTCGGTCCCGTCCCGGCCCGCCATCGTCGTGACCGCCGCCGACGCCGAGGACGTCAGGGAGGCGGTGTCCTTCGCGGCCCGCCAGGACCGGCCGATCGCGGTCCAGGCGACCGGACACGGCGCGACGGTGGCCGCGGACGAGGCGCTGCTGATCAACACGCGCCGGATGAACCACGTGGAGGTCTTTCCCGACACCCGTACGGCCCGGGTCGGGGCGGGGGCGCTCTGGCGGGACGTCATCGTCGCGGCCGCGCCCCACGGACTCGCCCCCCTCAACGGTTCCTCCGAGACCGTGGGCGTCGTCGGCTACACCCTCGGCGGCGGGCTCGGCCTGTTCTCGCGCAAGTACGGGTACGCGGCCGACCACGTCCACGCCATGGACGTGGTCACCGCCGACGGGGAACTGGTCAGGGCCACCCCGCACGAGCGGAGCGACCTCTTCTGGGCGCTGCGCGGCGGCAAGGGCAACTTCGGTGTGGTCACGTCGATGGAGTTCTCACTCTTCCCGGCCCCCACCGTGTACGCGGGGGGGCTGATCTTCCCCGGTGAGGCGTCCGAGGACGTCCTGCGCCTGTGGCACGCGTGGACCGCCGACTGCCCCGAGGATCTGACGTCCTCGCTGGCCCTGCTGCGCCTGCCCGACGCCCCGCCGGTACCCGAGCCCCTGCGCGGGCGGCTCATGGTGCATCTACGGATCGTCCACCTCGGCTCGCCGGTCGAGGGGGAGCGGTTGATCGCCCCGTTCCGGGAAATGGATCGGCCGCCCGTCGTGGACACCGTCCGAGAGATGCCCTACGCCGAGATCGCGACGGTCTACAACGATCCCGCCGACCCCTCGCCCTACCGGCAGTGCAGCCTGTCCCTGGCCCGTCTCGACCACGACACGGTCGACTCCCTGTTGGAGATCGCGGGTCCGGACTCCGACTGCACCGACATGATCGTGGAGCTGCGCCACCTGGGCGGCGCGCTCACCCGCCCGCCCCGGGTGCCCAACGCCGTCGGGGCGCGCGAGGCCGAGTTCACCCTGACCACGCTGTCCTTCGCGCCTCCGGGATCACCACCGCCCGACCACACCGACACCGTGTTGGGCAGGATCCGACACCGCTCCAGCGGCAGCCGGGTCGTCAACTTCCTCAGCGGACCCGAGGCCGCCGACCTCACATCCGAGGCCTTCGACGTCGAGACCTTCACCCGCCTGTCCCGGATCAAGAACGACCACGATCCGCGCAACCTCTTCCGCGTCAACCACAACGTCCCTCCGGTTGGTGACCGATGACCACGGAACCCACGTCCCAGTCCAACCAGAACCAGGCTCCCGGCCCCCCGCCTCCCGCACCGGATCCGGGGATCAGCGCCCGTTCCACCGGTGTCCGGCTCGCCCTGCTCTTCGGCCCCGCGGTGTTCGGTGTGACCGCCGCGGGCGTCGCCCTTCCCGACGTGTCCGCCTCACTGGGCACCGCACCCTCGGCCACCGCCTGGGTGCTGACCGCGCACGCGCTCGCCCTCGGTGTGGGCACCGCCCTGTTCGGACGGTTGTCCGACACGCTCGGCATGCGCCGCGCCCTGGTCGTCGGAGCGGTCGGGCTGCTCGCCGGATCGGCCCTGTGCCTCCTGGCGCCGAGCCTGCCGGTGCTGGTCGCGGGCCGCCTCGTCCTCGCGGCGGGGGCGGGGGCGATGAGCGCCGTGGCCCTGGCCATCGCCGCGGGCTCGGCCCCCGACCGCCGCCCCGTGGTGCTGATGATCTTCGGCGCGACGATGGCGTTCTTCGCCGCGAGCGCGACGCTGGCCGGCGGGGTCGTCACCGCCGCGCTCTCGTGGCGGCTGACCCTGATCCTGCCGGCCCTGTCGCTGATCGCCTTCCCACTGTGCCTGCGCCTCGCTCACCGGCCCGGTTCGGGGAAGTCCGTGGACGCGTTGGGCGCGAGCCTGCTCACCGTGGGTGTGGCCGCCGTCCTGATCCTCATCCAGGCGCCGGTGCTCGCGCTCACCACGGCGGTGGGCACCGTCGTGGCCGCGCTGGCGGTGGTCTCGATCGGCCTCCTGGCCTACCGCGTCGCCAAGCACGCCGACGGGTTCGTGCCGCGCTCCCTCATCGCGAACAAGGACTTCCGACTGGCCGTCGCCATCGGCTCGGGTGTCTACGCGGGATTGTTCGCCACCATGTACGCCGTGCCCCAGCTCCTGGTGGCCGAACACGGCTGGAACGTGCTGTGGGTGGGCCTGTCCCTGCTTCCGGGCGCGGTCGTGGGCGCGGTCCTCTCGCGCCTGGCGGGCGGACTCGGAGCCCGTGCCGGCGCCGCCTTCCTGGTGGCGGGAACCGCCTTCGCGGCGACCCTGCTCCTGGGGGTCGGCGGTGTCCTGGGCGCGAACGCGATCGTGCTGGTGGCCGGAGCGTCCTTCGCGCTGGCGGCGTTCGCCGTCACACAGGTGGTCATGACGGGGTTCATGTCACCGAGGATCCCCCTGCCCCTGCGAGGCACGGGCATGGGCCTGCTCAACCTCACGTTCTTCGTGGGCGGCGCCGTCGGTTCGGCGGCGGCCGGTGCCCTGGCCCAGCCCTTGGGACCGTCGACCGGCCTGGCCGTGGTCACACTGGCCCCCCTGGCGGCCGGCCTCCTCGCCCTTCTGGTGCCCACCCGACCCCAGCCCGCCGGCTGAGTCCAGCCCCCTTCACCGGGCCCGGAACCGTTTCCGAACGGTTCCGGGCCCGACGTGCGTCCGGGGCGGCGTCGACGGATGCGGAAAACGGATACATCGGCAATATCAGGTCAATAAGGGAGCAGGTCAGCATGGAACAGGCGGGGAGTCCCGCCCTACGTACGACGTGCGCGCGGTCCGCCGTTCCGTGAGCTGGCGACCGCGCCGGAGAGGAACCGGCCATGAAGAGACGGGACCTGCTGCTGTACTCCGTGGGCGCGACCGCGCTCATCAGCGTGCCTCCGACGCTGGTGACGTTCGGCCCCCAGATCTTCGGCGACCAGGAGGACGCGCACACCGAGCGGTACAAGGATCGCGAGATCAGGGTCGCGGGCGAGACCGTCCACATCGACGGCCGCGAACTCCACCTGATGCGCATCGGCGAGGGCGCCTACCTCAGCTCGCTGTGCCACTACCGCCTGCAGAGAACCCCACTGGACGCGGCACGCGTCGCCGTGGACGAGCTGCGCGGGGCCGACCTCCTGCCCTCCTCGTCCCACCACGCCTGATCCGAACCAGAGAGGTCACCCATGACCTACGTCCGCAAGAACCACCTCGACATGTCCGCGGAGGAGAAGGAACGCTTCATCGAGGCGGTCCTGGAGATCAAACGACTCGGCATCTACGACCGGTTCGTCAAGCTCCACATCCGGATGAACTCCAGGGACTACCTCAACAAGGACGGTGGGCGCAGGTACGGGCACATCAACCCCGGCCTGATGCCCTGGCACCGTCAGTACCTGCTGGAGTTCGAGAAGGCGCTCCACCTCGTCGACCCCACCGTCAGCCTCCCCTACTGGGACTGGACCCAGGACCAGGGCACCGACTCACCCCTGTGGGCCGACGACTTCCTGGGGGGAACCGGCCGCCCCGGGGACTTCCAGGTGACCACCGGCCCCTTCGCCCACCGCAACGGGTGGGTCATCAACACCAGCGTCCTCCCCGACGGCCCCGAGGACCCGTGGTTGGAGGGCAACTACACGCACGACGACCGCCCCTACCTGGTTCGCGACCTGGGCGGTATGGGACGTTTGAGTACCCCCGAGGAGCTCCAGGAGACCCTGGCCCTCCCGGTGTACGACAGCCCGCCCTGGAACCACACCTCCGGGTACGAAGCCCCTTACGAGAGCTTCCGCAACCACGCGGAGGGATACGCCAAGTTCCCCTGGGAGACGGAGCTCGGCAAGCTCCACGGCTGCGCGCACGTGTGGGTCGGCGGGCACATGCTCTACATCGGCTCTCCCAACGACCCCGTGTTCTTCCTCCACCACGCGTTCGTCGACAAGATCTGGGCCATGTGGCAGGAGGAGCATCCCAACGTGCCGCACTACCTTCCCGTGGAGCGGACGCGGGGAGTGCCGTCGCTGCACACGTGGCTGCCCCCGTGGTTCACGAAGACCCCGGCCGACCTGATCGACCACACCAGGTTCTACACCTACGACACCTGACCGCGGGCGTGCCCGTCCCCGGAACCCGACCACGGCGGGCACCGATCAGCGGGGCACGGCGCGAGGGGCGCCGCCGGACCTCCGGCGGCGCCCCCCTTCGTGCCGTGGACTACTTCTCCAGGCAGAACTCGTCGATGGGGTACCCCACGTGCCGGTCCTCACTGGGCAGGTAGCCCAGGACCGTGTCACCAGGCTTCAGTTCCGTGCTGTTGAGCACCGCGCCGCCCGGACCCAGCACCCGCACGTGCCAGTCGTCCTGAAGGATCAGATTGACCGTTCGGCCGTTCGGCGCGACGGCGTTGACCGAGATCAGCGGACGCGACTCGATCTTCACCCGGCCCACCGTCACCATGCGGGTCTGGCCCTTGACGTCCACGGCCATGACCTTGCTTCCGGCCTTCAACTCGCTGAGGTAGTTGGTCCGCTCGTCCTTGGACAGCGTGTACGAGTGGATGGCCCCGGCGTTCACCCGGAACGGGCGGGTCGGCATGTAGGGCAGGGGGTGGGTCTCGCTCACGCAGAGGATCATGCCCTTCGAGTGGGAGCCGACGAGAATCCCCTCGTCCTCCCGGAAGTGCGTGCAGGTGTCCACGCAGGCGCGCTCACCCATACCGATGTGTTCGGTGTCGACGACCTGGAGCTCCGTCAGTTCCAGGTCCTCGGTGTCCGTCTGCGCCGCGGCCTTCAGTTCCGCGGCCTGGCCCACCGCGCTCGGCGCCATCATCACGCCGTCGGAGCCCAGTTCGAGCACCCCGTAGATGATCTCGGCCTCCTCGATGTCCGCGGCGATCGTGAAGATGCTGCCGGTGGACCGCGCGGCGGCGGCGATGACGATCTCCAGCGGGATCTTGGTCGGGTCCCGGAAGAGCAGCAGGCTCCACCGCTCGGTGCGCGCCGCCTGGCACGCCTCCTCCAGGGTCTCGGCGTCGACGATCTCGACGAAGCGGCCGAACTCGACCTCCGGGTGGCGCAGGGACAGCTCAGCGGTCGAACCGTGCCGCTCCGTGTCCACGATGACCACATCGGCGGCTTCCAGCCCCTCAGGCAGGTCGCCGTCCACCTTCAGCACCTTGGTCACGGTCGGTGGCAGATCCGCCAGGTCGGCGGGGTCGGCGCTGACCAGACCGTCGATCCTGTGGTGCAGCGCCTCCTGGATCATGGCCTGCTTGGCCTCACCGGAGTCGCGAATGTCCAGCCAGGTGAGCTTCACTTGAGAACTCCTCGTTCTTTGTTGGGGCGTGGCCGGCCCGGCCGGGTGCACCGGGCCGTTGGAGCTGGGGGTGGGGCGGGTTCAGTCGGCGGCCGTGTCGGCGTGCCGGGTGTCCTCCGGCGCGGGGCCGAAGCCCCGGTGCACGCGTTCGGCGACCGCGGCGGCCATCTCGCCGGGGTTCGGGGCCTGGAAGATGTTGCGGCCCATCGCGACCCCGGCGGCGCCGCCCGCCATGACGTCCTCCACGTAACGCAGGACACGTCCGTCGTCCCGCGACCGGGGACCGCCCACCACGATGACCGGGATCGGCGCGTTGGAGGTGAGTTCGAGCATGTCGGGCACCGAACCGACGTACTCGGTCTTGACCAGGTCCGCGCCCAGGTCCGCCGCGAGCGAGACCGCGTGCGCGACCATCTCGGTGTTCTGGGGGTCGGCGACCTTGGGGCCGCGCGGGTAGACCATCGCGAGCAACGGAACGTTCCAGCGGTCACAGGCGTCGGCCACGGCGGCCATGTCAGCGATCTGCCGGTGCTCCTCCAGGGAGCCGAGGTTGACGTGCACGCTGACCGCGTCCGCTCCCTGCCGCAGCGCCTCCTCGACGCTGGAGACGAGGTACTTGCCGTCGGGGTCGACCGCGTGCATGGTGCTGGCGCTCAGATGCACGACCAGGGAGGTCCGGGTGAACCACTCAGGGTCGATGTGCCGCAGGCTGCCCTTGTGGACCACCACGGCGTCGACGTTGTTGGTGGCGAGTTGTCCGACGAGGATGTTCAGCTTGTTCCCGCCGGTGATGGGCCCGTTGGTGACCGAGTGGTCCAACGGAACCACCAGCAGGCGCTGTTCGTCGTGTCGGAAGAGGCGCTGGGTCCGTAGTCTGCGGCCGAAGGAGCTGTTCGAGAACACGTGCTCATCCCCTTGTCGTCTGGTGGGTCTACTGGTCGTTCCGGGCGCCGTCGAGACCGAACTCCTGATGCAGCCTGCGGACGGCCAGGGTCGCGGAGGCGGAGGGAACCGTGACGCAGATCCTCGCCTGGGAGGTGGACAGGGCGGATGCCTCGATCCCCGCGGTGCGCAGGCAGGACAGCATCCGCGCGGTGTACTCCGGGCGGCTGAGCAGCCCGGTGCCGACCACGGACACCCGTGCGACCTCCTCGTCCACCACGACCCGCCCCCGGGAGGGCCCCGCCACGCGTTCGAGAGCGCGGCGAACCTCCGGGACGTCGGAGCGCCGGACGGTCATCCCGGAGGTGAGACCACCGCGGCCGTCCCTCGCCGAACCGACCATGTCGACCGTGATCCCCCGCCTCGCGAGACGGCGGTACAGGTCGGCCACGGTGGCCCCTCCGGCTCCGCCCGCGCTCAGCTCCACACGCGCCACGTCCAGGTCGTGCACGACCGCCCACGCGGCCGGGACCGTCTCGACCATGCCCCCGTCACCTCTCAACGGAATCCGTGTGCCTGGTGTCTGCTCGAAGGAACTCCTGACCCGGAGCTCCACGTCGTGCAGGGCGGCGATCTCGACGGCCCGCGTGTGCATCACACGCGCGCCGGCGAAGGCCATCTCCGCCATCACGTCGTTGGGGACGACCGGCATGAGCTGCGCGGAGGGACAGATCCGCGGGTCCGCCGTGTACACACCGGCGACGTCGGTGAGGATGTCGCAGTCGTGCGCCCCGAGTCCGGCCGCCAGCGCGGCGGCCGAGCTGTCCGAGCCCCCTCTGCCGAGGGTGATGACGTCCCCCTCCTCGTTGGTCCCCTGAAAACCGGCGACCACCGCCACCTTCCCGCCGTCCAGGACGCGGAGGATCCGCTCCGGGTCGACGGCGACGACGACTCCGGTTCCGTGGCGCCCCGTCGCGAGGATCCCGCTCTGGGAGCCCGTGACCGCCACCGCGGGGACGCCGAGTCCCTGGAGCGCGATCGCCATCAGGGCCGCCGAGGCGTTCTCCCCCGTGGCCAGGAGCTGGTCCAGTTCCCTGCCGGCGGCGGTCGAGCCGACGTCGGCGGCCCTGCTGAGCAGTGCGTCGGTGGTGTCTCCCTGTGCGGAGACGACCACGGCGAGCGGGCCGCCCGAACGATAGGCGGCGCCGGCCCGTCGTGCGGCGGCACGCACACGTTCGGTGGTGGCCAGGGAGCTGCCCCCGAATTTCCATACGGGTGTGGTGAGGCGACGTGGTGTCCCCCTCGAGCGACGCCGCGCGGGTGCGACGGGTTCAGGACCGAGTCCGGAGCGCGTCACGGACAGCACCGCCTTCGTTCTCCGCGTAAGCCATTCGTCGAACCTCTCTCATGGAGCGAGGATGTGTCCGGTAGCTGGGTTCCTCCAGCGACACCAGCCTGCGGCGAGCGCCTATCGAACCGCTTATCGGGAGATATCGAACACGTCTGCGATGCGTGCGCGGGCTGCCGGATCGGAGTGGGCCCCCGGGTCCGCGTGCTCACCGGCACCAGGGAAGGCCGCGTGACGGGACCGGCCCTCCGCCCCGTCCGATTGCCAAAAATATGCAGATCGGTCTAGTCTCATCCCCATGGGAACCAAGGGAGCGGCCACACGGGCACGGCTCGTGGACGGCGCGCGCGAACTACTGGAGGCGCACGGGTACTCCGGCACCGGACTCAACCAGGTGCTGAGCACCAGCGGCACCCCGCGCGGCTCCCTCTACTTCCATTTCCCCGGCGGCAAGGACGAACTCGTGACGGCGGCCTTGGCGGCGGCGGGCGCGGAGATCGAAACGCTCCTTCGCGAGTCGGCGAAGGAGGCCGCCGACACGGTCGGCCTCGTCCACGCGCTGATCGACCACTTCACCGCCAGGATGGAGGGATCGGCGTTCACGAAGGGCTGCCCCCTGGCCGCCACGGCCCTGGACGTCGCGGCCACCAACGACGCCGTGCACGCGGTCTGCCGTGACGTCTACTCGTCCTGGCAGCGCGCCCTGGCGGACCACCTGACCGCGGACGGGCTCGACCGCGCGAGGGCGGACGCGGACTCCTGGTCCGTCCTGGCCGTCATCGAGGGGGCGCTCCTGCTGGCCCGCGCGACCCGCAGCCGCACCCCACTGGACGCCGCACGGAGCACGGTCACCCGGATCCTCGGCGCGTAGACGGAAGAACCCCGTACCTCGGGGCTTTCGTGTTTCAAAAATATGTAGATAGGTCTACTTAAGGAGTAGTCATGACAGCGATCCGGACACCCGACACCCTCGTCCTCGGCGCGACCGGCCTCATCGGCCGCCACCTGACGGCCGAACTCCTCCGGAGCGGGCGGTCCGTCGCCGCCGCGACCAGGGGCGGCCCCCGCGAGGAGGCTCTCCTGTCGTGGCTCCGCGACCGCGGGCTCCCCACCGGACGGCTGACCACCGTCCGGGTCGACGCCACACGCCCCGGACTCGCCCTCGGCGCGGACGACGCGCGAACCCTGGAGTCCGTCCGCGACGTCCACAACTGCGCCGCCGTGTACCGCTTCGGCATGGGCCGACAGGAGGCCAGGACCGCCAACGTCGACAGCGCCCTGCACGTCCTCGACTGGGCCGCGGGCCTGCCCGGACTGCGACGCGTCGTCCACGTCACCGGCTACCGCGCGGGCGCTCCGACCACGGCGGACACGGACCGGCTCTACCGCGAGCACGGCGCCTACGAGGCGTCCAAGATCGAGGCCGACACCGCCGTCCGGGACCTGGCGGAGCGCGAGGGCCTACCGCTGACCGTCGTCAACCCGGCGACCGTGATCGGCGACTCGGTGACGGGCGAGTCCGGCCAGTACATCGGCCTCGCCGAGACGATCCGCGACCTGTGGTTCGGCCGTCTCCCGCTCGCTCCGGGCGGTCCCGCGACCTTCGTCCCCGTGGTGACCGCCGACCACCTCGCCCGTTTCCTCGCCGCGGTCCCCGAGCACGACACCGGCGGTGTCCGTGCCCACTGGGTCCTCGACGAGTCCACGCCCAACCTGCGCGAACTCCTGCACGGCCTCGCCCGCCACCTGGGGGTGCGCCCGCCGCGCGGATCCGTGCCCGTCGGACTGCTGCGCCGCCTTCCCCGCGCGGTGACCCGGACCGAACCCGAGACGCTCACGTTCCTCAGCGACGACCGCTACGACACCGCGTCCGCCAACGCGCTCGCCGCGGCCGCCGGTCTGGCCCATCCGCCGGTGTGGACGTCCCTCACCCGCTGGGCGGACCGCCTGGTCTCGGAGGGCTTCGGGGCGCTGCCCGACGGGGTTCCCGGGGGCCTGCGTCCGGTCGCCGGAACCCGCACGTACCTGACCGGGGACCAGGTGTCCCCGTCCTACGTCCTGCTGCACGGCCTGCCACTGGACGGCGAGTCCTGGCGTCCGGTGGCGAACCTCCTCGACTCCCCCGTCCTCGTCCCCGACCTGCCGGGGCTGGGACGCTCCGGCCCCTCCCCCGTTCCGGACGCCGTGTGGTTCGAGGAACTGCTCGGCTCGGTGGTGTCCAGACCGGTCCTCGTCGGCCACTCGGCCGGATGCGCGCCCCTGGTGCGGTACGCCCACGCGCGCCCCGAGCGGGTCGGCGGCCTCGTCCTGGTCGCCCCCGCCTTCCTCCAGGGCCGGTCCCTGCGACCCGAGCACACGCGCCCGCTGGTCCGCGCGGCCCTGCCGCGGCTGTCGGCTGAGCGGCTGCGCCGGATGGCCGGAGTCGACGAGGGCCGGGACGACCTGGACCGGGCCGTGGCCAGCGCGGTCCTCGACCTGCGGCGCCCAGGGGTGGCCGCCCGCGTCGCGCGCACGCTGTCCGAGGGGCGGCGCGCGTCCTCCCGGACGGAACTGCGCGCGCTGCTCGCCTCCTGCCCCGTCCCCGTGACGGTGGTCGCGGGCGAGCACGACCCCGTCGAGGCGGTGGACCCCCGACACCGGGTGATCCGGGTTCCGGGCGCCGGGCACCACCCCCAGCTGGTCGACCCGCGAACGGTCGCCGAGGCCGTCGCCGGGGCCGGAGCCGGCCGCACGGCGGTGGGCTGAGGGGCCTTCGCGAGTTGTACGATCGTTGCGGCACTACCCCCGCCCCGGTGGCTCGCGGCGGGGTCCACGGCGACCACGGAAACGGACGGGCATGGACGCTGAGGCAACCCAGGTGATGACCAGGACCGGTCAGTTCACGACCACGACCGTCAGCTGGGAAACCCCCGTACGCAGCAGGCTCGCCGCCGCGATCGACCGCCTCTCCCGCCCCCTGGCCGAGCTGGTCGAGCGCGACGCCAACGAGGGCGACACCCGCATGCTCGTCGCCGACATCCTCAGCGTCGGCATGAACTACAGCAAGTACCAGGACCTGACCACCGAGTACCGCACGGGCGGCGAGTCGGTCGACTACGCGATCCTCCTCGAGGAGAAGCTCTTCGCGCCCGTCGAGGTGAAGGGCTGCGCGCAGGACCTGGACGTCCGCAACATCCAGACGGCCCGCAAGGTGGCCGCGGAGCACGGGGCCGAGTGGATCGTGCTGACCAACGGACGGCTGTGGAAGGCCTACCACCTGCGCCCCGACGAGGACGGCGAGTCGACCCGCCCCGTCCTCATCGTCGACGTCGATCTCATGGACGCCGACTCCCACGACCGCAACATCGACGCCCTGTTCCACCTCACCCATGAGGCGGTCGAGCACGGGCGCCTGGAGACGCTGCGCGAGTGGAACGAGGCACTGGAGGCCGCACCGCTCGCGGCGGTCCTGCGCTCGGAGTCCGTGGTCGCGGCGGTCCGCGAGGAGGTCCGCCGCGCGACCGGGCACCCCGGGCACCACGGTGACGCCGACCAGGTCCTGAACGCTCTGACCGAGGACGTCATCGCGCGGGGGCTGCTGCCCGAGCGCGACGAGGAGTAGCGAGGACGGCCCCGCGTGGACGACGCCCTCGGCGCGGGCGACGACGTCACCCTCCGCCTCACCCGCGACCAGGCGCTGGTGCTCTCCGACTGGCTGGACCGGATGGAGGGCGCCGACGCGTTCGCGCGGGTGGTGGACGACCCCGCGGTGTGGAGCGCCCTGCACCGGATCTCCGGCACCCTCGGCAAGGGCCTGTCCGAGGTCTTCGCGCCCGACTACACCGAGCGCCTGCGGGCCGCGCGCGAACGCCTGGTCGAGGAGCTGGGTGAGGAGTTCGTCCGGGAGGCGGGCGGAAAGCCCGACGCCCCCGGCACATGACCCGGCCCTGGGCGGTCAGACCGGACGGCCCGGACGCGTGCCCAGGTAGACCGTGTTGGCCGACGGCTGGTCGCGGTAGGGATTGGAAAAGTCGACCACCTCGGCGCGCACCCGGTCCAGGACCGCGCCGAGGACCTCCAGGTAGGCCTCGTCGGGCGGGTCGTCGGACCACAGCGCGAACACCCCGCCGGGGCGCAGGTGCTCGGCGAGCCGGCGGGGCCCCTCGACCGTGTAGAACGCCGCGTGCGCGGGGGCGAGGACGTGGCGCGGCGAGTGGTCGATGTCGAGGACGACCGCGTCGAACACGCGGTCGGGCTCGTCGGACAGCAGGCCCCCGGGCGAGGCGACCGCGGCGAAGAAGTCGCCGTGCTCCAGACGGCAGCGGGGGTCGGCGGACAGGTTCCCCGCCGCCGGGACCAGGCCCCGCTCGTGCCAGTCGACCACCGCTTCCAGCGCCTCGACGACGGTCAGCGAGCGCACCCCGGGGTCGTCCAGCACGGTCGCGGCGGTGTAGCCCAGGCCGAGCCCGCCGACGACCACGTCGAACCCGCCGTCCGCGCCCCCGGAGCGCAGTTCGGCGAGGGCGAGCCGCGCCATCTCCTCCTCCGCCGCGGTGAACAGGCTCGACATGAGGAACTCGTCGTCGAGCCGGATCTCGTGGACGTCGGTTTCGGCCACGGGGTCCCAGCGGCGGCGCAGGCTGATCTCACCCATGGGGGTGGGGCACCAGCCCAGTTCCTCGATCTTCGGTCTCGCCACGGGCACTCCTGGCCTGGAAGGAAACGGGTCCGCTGGCGACACTACGGCACGGTGGCCTCCCCACGGAGGTTCGCAAAATTACGGAAATTTTCTGGAAACTCTTGCAGGCCGGGCTCGACCCTCATTACCGTTCCGGTGACCGCCCCCCGGCGAGAGGACCGGCCTCCCCCATGAGACCTCCGTGGATCCGAACCGACGCCCCTGACCGCCCAGACCGCCCACGACCAGCGCGGACGATCACCTCCGGACTGATCGCACTGCTGGTGGCACTCCCGCTGACCTCCACCGCCACCAGCGCGACCGCGATGACGGAGCCCGCCGGAACGGACCTCAGCTCCCAGCGCGCGCACTGGATCGAGACGGACACCCTGCTGTGGCCCGCCGCGCTCGACCCCGACCGCACCTACTCCCTGGTGTCCTCCCGGGGCGCGAACCTCGACGTCTCCGACGGCGCGCTCGACGGCTCCGACATCACCGTGGAACTGAGCGCGGACCCCGACGGCCCGACCGAGGCCCAGCGCGCGTCCTGGCCCCACCTGGCCGACCTCTCCGTCCTCACCCCGGACCGCGTCATCACCCCCCGGATACGCAAGGCCCTGACCGGCCAGCTCGCCGTCGTCGAGCAGGACGGCGCCGGCCGCGTCACCGCCGCGACCGGCGTCCAGATCCCCGGGGTCCTCGACGACCTCTACGCGGACGCCGCCGACGCCGACCTCGGCGCCGTCTGGGACGACCGCGGCCGCCCGACCGTCTCCGTGTGGGCGCCCACCGCGCAGTCGGTCAGCCTGGAACTGTACGACGACTCCGCCACCGACGAGTTCCGTTCCGTCCCGATGCGGTTGGACCGGCGTACGGGGGTGTGGTCCGTCACCGGCCGGGAGGACTGGAACGGCCGCTACTACACGTTCGACGTGCGCGTCTTCGCCCCCACCACCGGACGGGTGGAGGACAACCGCGTGACCGACCCCTACAGCGTCTCGCTGGCCACCGACTCAGCCCGGACCCACCTGGTCGACCTCGACGATCCCGCGCTCGCCCCGGAGGGGTGGGACGACCGGGCCAAGCCCGAGGCCGTGCCGGTGAACGAGGCGGTCGTCTACGAGCTCCACGTCCGCGACCACTCCGTCAACGATCCGACCGTGTCCGAGGAACTGCGCGGAACCTTCGGGGCCTTCGCCGAGCGGGACTCCGAGGGGATGCGCGACCTCGCCGAGCTCGCCGAGGACGGCCTCGACTACGTGCACCTGCTGCCCGCCTACGACATCGGTTCGGTCCCCGAGGACCCGGCCGACCGGACCGAACCCGACTGCGACCCGGCCTCGTTCGCGCCTGACTCCCCCGAACAGCAGGCGTGCGTCGGCGACACGCGCGGCGGGGACTCGTTCAACTGGGGCTACGACCCCGTCCACTACACGGCGCCCGAGGGCTCGTACTCGACCGACCCCGACGGCTCCGCCCGTGTCACCGAGTTCCGTTCCATGGTGGGCGGGCTCAACGAAGCGGGGCTGCGCGTGGTGATGGACGTCGTGTACAACCACACCTACGCGGCCGGTCAGGACGAGCGGTCGGTGCTCGACCGGATCGTGCCCGGCTACTACCACCGGCTCCTGGAGGACGGCTCGGTGGCCACCTCCACCTGCTGTCCCAACACGGCCCCGGAACACCTGATGATGGGGCGGCTGGTCGTGGACTCGGTGACCACGTGGGCCCGCGAGTACCGCGTGGACGGCTTCCGGTTCGACCTCATGGGCCACCACCCCAAGCGGAACATGCTGGACGTGCGCGAGGCGCTGGACGCGCTCACCCCGGAGGAGGACGGGGTCGACGGCTCCGAGATCATCCTGTACGGGGAGGGCTGGAACTTCGGCGAGGTCGCCGACGACGCCCGGTTCGAGCAGGCCACGCAGCTCAACATGGCCGGGACCGGCATCGGCACCTTCAACGACCGGCTCCGCGACGGTGTGCGCGGCGGAGGCCCCTTCGACGCGGACCCGCGCGTGCAGGGCTTCGGCAGCGGTCTGTACACCGACCCGAACCCCTCCCCCGCCAACGGCACGGAGGACCAGCAGCGCGCCCGGCTGCTCGGCTACCACGACCTGATCAGGGTCGGACTGACCGGCAACCTGCGCGACTACCGGTTCACGTCCTCCTCGGGCGCGGAGGTGACCGGCGGGGAGGTCGACTACAACGGAGCCCCGGCCGGCTACACGCTCGCCCCGGGCGAGGCGGTGACCTACGTCGACGCGCACGACAACGAGACCCTGTACGACGCGCTCGCCTACAAGCTGCCCCAGGACACCCCGATGGAGGACCGGGTACGCATGCAGTCGCTGTCCCTGGCCACGGCGCTGCTCGGGCAGGGTACGGCCTTCGTGCACGCGGGTTCGGAGCGGTTGCGGTCGAAGTCGCTGGACCGCAACTCCTACGACTCCGGCGACTGGTTCAACCGGTTCGACCGGGACTGCGAGGAGGGCAACAACTTCGGCGTGGGCCTGCCCCCGGCGTGGGACAACGAGGACAAGTGGCCCTACGCCGAACCGCTCCTCGCCGACCCGGCTCTGGTCGCGGACTGCGCGGCGACGGAGGCGAGCCGCGAGAGGTTCGGCGAGCTGCTGCGGATCCGCGCCTCGACACCCGCCTTCTCCCTGGGGACCGCCGAGGAGATCCAGGCGCGGCTGACCTTCCCGACCAGCGGAGCGGACGAGACCCCCGGCGTCATCACGATGCGCGTGGACACCTCGGGGCTCGGCGGCGAGTGGGAGTCGGTGACGGTCGTGTTCAACGCGGGCGTCGAGACCGCCGAAGAGGGCGTGGCCGCCCTGGTCGGCGCGGACATCGGTCTGCACCCGGTGCAGGCGGACTCCACGGACCCGGTGGTGCGCGAGGCGGCCTTCGACCCGGCGACGGGCACGTTGACGGTGCCGCCCCGCACCGTCGCCGTGTTCGTCGAGGGCTGACGAGCGGTCCCGGTACGGCGAAGCCGCCCGCACCCCTTGGCCGGGGCCGCGGGCGGCTTCACGCACGCGCCGTTCGGGTACGGCTCAGCCCCGGTCCCCGGACACCGTGCCGCGACGGTACAGCTTGGCCTGTTCGGCGATCTGGCCGTCGATGTCGGCGCGCCGCCGGACCTCCTCGGCACGCATCCGGCGTTCGATCACACTGCGATGCTCAGCCTGCACGGCCTCCAGCTCACCGATTTCCCGGTCGGTCGCCACTTCGGTTCGCTTACGCGCGATCCGGACGGTCTGACTGTGGCTGTCGGCCCGGAGAGCGCGCTGCGCCGTGTACAGCTCGTCGTAGGTGCTGGTGGGACTCAGCACCTTCGTGAGGATCGGGAGCAGGTCCACCGCGACCAACAGCAACCGGAGCAGGATCACCCCGGCGAGCACGTACACGCTGTTCCTGGACAGTTCGTGCAGGGCCGCCATCTCGTCGATGACACCGTGCTCGCCCTCCTCGGCGGCACGTTCCTCGACCTTCGCGTCGATCAGCTCGGCACGCGCGACGGCGAACTCGGTCGTGGCGTCACCAGCGTCGTTGGTGAGCTCCTCCACGGTGTCGTTCAACTCCAGCAGGTTCGCCTGGTGCGAGGCGAGTCGACTGCTCTCCTCGAAGCCGTCGGCCTCCTGCCGCAGCCGCTGGCAGTTGGGTCCCTCGCCCACGCGTCCGGTCAGCCCGGCACCGGACTCGCCGCCACACTCCATGCGGGCCAGTTCCTGCCGCTCAGCCAGCTCCTCCTGAAGCTCCTCCACCTGCTCACGGACGCGGTCGCGTTCGGCGACCGCGTCAGCGAGCGCGGACCGATCGGCGGAGAGCGTGCTGTCGCCGACTGTCAGCAGGTACTCCTGCGTGCAGTCCGGGTCCGTGCTCTGGTCACCGGACATCGGATTGCACCTCTCCAGCGCCGACCGGTAGGCGTCCTCCTCCCGTTGCCGGGTGACCTCGACCTCCTGCTCGACGGACGGCCGGAAAACGTAGAGCAGCAACGGCTCGGCGACGACGAGACTGATGACGACGGTGAGGATGACGCGCCCCAGGAAGACACCGGGACGCCTGCTCTCCTTGACCCCCTGCGTGGTGGACAGCAGCCAGCAGTCGAAGACCAGGATGAGCCCGGCCCAGAACAGCGCGGCCGGGACCAACAGAAGCCCGGGAGTCGTGGTGAAACGGTCGAGTGCGACGAACACCGCGAGCCCGGCGAGTGTGGCCGTACCGACGACCACCAACCCTTGGAGGGTGTAGCGGGAGCGCTCCTCGGGGACCAGGTCGAGCAGGTCCTCGTCCACCCCGGTCAGACGGCGCAGCAGCCAACCGGGGCCGCGCGGGGGCGTCGGATCCGGTTCCGGCCCCGTCCCGGAGTCGGAAGCGACCGCGGGAGGCGCGGAGGGGAGGGTGTCATGCGCCATGGTCGTCCTCACTCAGTCCCCCGGCGAAGGCGTCGCGGCGCGAGCCCTGCGCCGGTTCCGTCCGGTCGGAGGCGGCACGGTTTCCGGGCTCCTCCGACGTCTCGGGCGCCTCTGCCAGGGTCTCCCCGGCCGGGAGCTCCTCGACCTCGGAACCTGCGATGCCGCTCCGGTCCGTCGAGCCACCGACCGGGTCCGAACGGAACGGAAGGAGCTCGGGGTCCACGAAGTCGACGATGTCGCTGGCGTACATCGTGCCTTCGACGTGGTGCTGTTCCATCGCCGTGCGGGCGAGATCCGACCTGATCTGCATCTTGCGCAGCCGGTCCTCGCGGTCCCAGGTCTCGCGGCGCTCCGCGGTGGCGCGCTCCCATTCCTCCCGCTGCTGCCGCTCCTGCCGCTCGACCTCCTCCCGACGGAGCTGCTCCTCGTGCTCCTCGGCCTTCCTCTGGTCCTCGCGCGCCAGCACCCGCTCGCGTTCGTGGGTGATCCGCTGGATGACCTCGGTCGTGTCGATCCGCTCCTCGGCGAGCGCCAGCATGATCGCGTTGATGGTGTCGTTCTGCACGGCCTCGCTGAGCCCGGCCATGATCCGCTGGGTGTGCTCGGTGACCATCGCCTTCATTCGGTGGTCGTGCGCGGTGCGGGCCACCTCGACCTCCTGGGTGTGGTGGAGGCTGCCCCACTCCTTGCGCACGTCACGCAGGCTGGCGGGCGTGGGCACCTCGGTGCCCACGTACCTGATCCGCATACCCCGCACCTCGGGCGGGGCGAGGTCGATGAACGCCTTGACGTGGCTCCACACCAGCTCACGCACCTCGTTGATGTCGCGGAGCCTGAGGTGCTGGGCGACCTGCGGCAGCTTGTCGTACCGCCTGAGGTAGTCGGTCAGGAAACGGTGGGCGTCGCCGCGCCCCTCCTTGACCACCGCCACCGGGTCCGTGACCGTGCAGGAGAAGGAGGTGCGCACCTCGAACTCGTCGTCCTCCAGGGAGGGAATCGTGAGTGTGACCTCCACGGTGGTGTCGTGGCCGACGTCGACCAGGCTGACGTGGTCGGCCTCCACCACACGGCCGTCGTCGAGCGCCATGGCGCCGGTGTCCACGTGGAACGAGCCTCCGCTGCGGTAGACGAGGACCTGGTGCGCGGCGGCGTCGGGGATCTCGGACGCGTCGCGCCGCCTGTTGAGCATCCCGAAGAGGCCGCGCCTGCTCGGGGCACGGAGAGCACGCTGCTCCACGACCGGGTACTGGGGGGAACTCATGTTCGTGTTACTTCCTGTGTGAGGCGGGCATCGGCTGGTCGCCGGTGCCGGAGGCGGTGTTCTTGGCGCGCCCGAACACCTGGCTGAGAAGGTTCAGAACAGCACTGGTGAAGGTGTCCGGATCACCACCGCGTTTGGCGAGGCCGGTGAACGTGGCGCGGAAGGCCTCGTGTTCGGTCGACGGCAGCACCTGGGAGAGGGACGTGAGCAGGGATTCCCCGACCCACTGTGCGTCGGGGCCGCTGCGCTGGAGCGCGCACAGGGTCCGCCACAGGGATTCGATCGCCGGGCGACGCACGGGCTGGTGGCGGATGACCGCGGCCCACAGGCTCGCCACCTGGGGGATCTGGTCACGGCTGCGCACCAGGTGGCGGGCGACCGCGGGGACGGTGTCCGGGAGGCGCTCTTCGTCGTCGGAGACCTCGGCCCGCGCGGCTCCGTCCGACCCTCCCGTCCGGTCCTCGTCCCCGTCGCGGTCGCCCCGGTCGTCCCCGTCCCCTCGCTCCCGCTGTTCCTCCTCGACCGCCGACCCCCGGTCCAGCGGTTCGCTGGTGGGGATCACGAGGGTCGCGAAGGCCGCGACAAGGAGGAGTTCGTACTTGGGACGGTCACGACCGAACCGGTGGGTACTCGACAGCTCCAGGCTGAGGCCACGGATCAGGTCACGGGCATTGCCGTCGCGGTCGACGAGACTGCCGAAGAGGTTGCCGAACGCCAGGGCGGCCTGCTCCCGCCGGACCCCCTCGGTGTCCACGAGCTGGGCCCAGAGCCGGTTGACGCCCTCGGTCGGGTAGCGCACACCCAGCTCGCCGCCCCAGGCGCGAATACCGGTCTCGATCTGGGCGGGGCGCCCCGAGGCGAGCCAGCGGTCGACCGTGCGCAGCGCGACGGGGGCGAGGTCGTCGTCCATGCACATGAACCACAGGACGTACAAGCAGGTGTCCCGGGTGGGACCGGTCCGGCGCGACCAGGGGTCCAGATACACGTCATGAACCTCGTCGAAGGCGGTGGCGGCGAAGGCCGCCAGGCCGGAGGCGAGGGCGACCTGGAAGCGGCCGTGGCCGACGGCGGCGACCACCCAACCGCGGACGGCGTTCCAGAAGTCGACGTCGTAGTGTTCCCACAGCTGACGCAGGGCCTCACTCCGGACACCCTCCTCGACGAAGGTGGGGTGGCGGCGCGCCAGCCAGCCGTCATCGCGGAGTTCGACGCGGACGAGGGAGTGGCGACCGTCCCCGCGTCGGCCACGGCGTGCGGGCAGGGAGTCCCGCTCCTTCCTCCTTTCCCTCTCCTCGTCCTCCTCTCCATCCTGGGCGGCCCATCCCGGCCCCGGGCAGCTCGGCCGCTCGGGCGGCGGCGGGAACGCCTCGGTCAGACGCTCGTGCAGGCGCGCGGCCAGGCGTTCGAAGTCCCGTTCCGTGACGCCGTGGAGCAGACTGAGCGCGGTGACGTCGGCGACGTCGCGGCGCTCGGGACGCTGCTCGAACCAGCCCTGGACGCGCCCGCGCGAGGAGGAGCGCAGGACGTGCTCAACGGCCGCTTCGGGGTCCTGGCCACCCGCCATCCTGTCGGCGACCGCCACGAGGTCGGCGACGGGACAGTCACCGGTGAGCCTGGCGACGGCCTGGTCGAGCTTCTCCCGGGGGTGGTCGGCGCCGAGCCGTTCTCCCAGCACGTCGACGGGCGTGGGCCGTGCCCAGTCCAGGGCGGGTGCGGCCGTGCCGACCGGGGTGCGCCGATCGGTGGTGAGGACCAGCCAGGACTTGGCGCCCTCCACACGGGAACGGAGGACCGACCACATGTATTCGTGTTCGGCCTCGGGGTCGGCACGGCGAACGCCGAACCAGTCCGGGACGATGTAGCCGTAACCGGGCTTGAAGTCGTGTCCGGACAGGTCCGCCAGGGTCCGGCTCGGAGGGAGCTCGACGATCGGCCCCGCGGCCTTCTCTCTCACGAGGGCGATCGCGCCGGTGCGCTTGCCCGTGCCGCGGCCGCTGGTGAGAACGAGGACGCGAGAGCCGGCGAGAATCCGGGCGGCCTCGTCGAACGGCTCCGGTCGGACGAAGCCGTCTACGGCGGCACGGATGACCTCGTCCGTGAGTGGACCGGTGACCGGGGGGCGGGCGTGACCGCCGCCTGACCCCCCGGAGGCACCGAACGTGCTGTCGGGGGCGTGCACGGTCCCGTAGAAGAGGTTGGTGACAGCGCTGGGCAGCGGCGCCTGTGGCACGGGAGCGGGGCCGGGCCGACGGCCGTCACCACCGTGCGTGTCCGCCCCGTGTCCCGACGAGGCGTCCCCGTCCGCGGGCGAGGTGTCGGGGGCCTCGCCCTGTTCCCGGTCCTCGTTCCAGTCGTCGTTCGGTGGCTCTGACACGCTGCCTCCTACTGAGTTTTTCGTTAGTTCTTCGGGTATGAGGGGATTGGTCGT
>NZ_ANBC01000601.1 GCF_000341125.1 Nocardiopsis lucentensis DSM 44048
GCGGCCGCGTCGGCTCCGGGAGCAGCCTCGGCTCCGGGAGGAGCGGGTGGTCGGTGTCGGGCAGTGATCGGCCGCCGCCCGTCCCGCCCGGGCGGGGTTCGGGTGGGGGCGCGGTGTCCGCGCCGACAGTGCGGTGCGGCGCCCCGGCCGAGCCCGCGGCGGGTGGGGGAGACGCGAGGGGGCCGCTCTCGGCGGCGGTCCCGGGCCCGGAGCCGTGGACCACGCCGAGCACGTGGTCGATCTCGGCGGGGCTGAGCGGCCCTTCCGCGTCAGCCACGGCGATGAGCACCTCGGTGTACAGGTCGATCTCGTCCAGTGCGACGCGGTCGTGGAGATTGAGCGCATCGCGAGGGTGGGCGCCGGAGTCGTGGTCCACGTGTGCTCACCTCCCGGAGGGCTGCGGTGCCGCGGGGCGGGTGACGGGACGCTCGGTCCGGTCCGGCGTGATGCGGGCGCGACGGACCCGGACCACGGGGCGTGAGACCCCCCAGGCTACGCCGAGTACGACCGGCCGCACATGACCCGTGCGGACCAGTGCCCGGCTCACCCGGTCTAGTCAGGGGTGGTGCATCACCCACCCCCTCCGTTCTACCGGCCGGTAGTCACCTCGGTCCAGGGCCCCGGCGTCCCACCGGGGCCGACCGTGGGTCACCCGCGCCAGGTGACGTCCCTGTGTTGGACGGCGTAGCCCGCGTACGCGGTCGGGGTGTGCTCCAGGACGGCGCGGTCGTCGTCGTTCAGCTCCCGGATCACGCGGCCCGGAACCCCTGCCCAGAGCGTGTCCGGCGGCACTGTCTTGCCCGGGGGCACCAGGGAGCCCGCGGCGACGAGCGCCCCCTTCCCCACGCGGGCGCCGCCGAGGACGATCGCGCCGATCCCGATGAGGGCCCCCTCCTCGACGACCGCGCCGTGCACCATCGCCTTGTGGCCCAGGCTGACGTCGTCGTGCAGGATCGCGGGCTGGCCGGGGTCGGAGTGCATTCCGCACTGGTCCTGGATGTTCACCCTCCGGCCGACCACGATGTCCTCGGTGTCGGCGCGCAGGACCGATCCGTACCAGACGCTGCTCTCGGCCCCGAGCCGGACACGGCCCACGACGACCGCGCCGGGCGCGACCCACGCGCTGGGGTCGATCTCCGGTTCCCCGAACGGAGCCCCACCGATCATCGGCCCGGCCGAGGCGCCGCTCGGGTGTCCGTGGGTCGTACTGTCCATGTCGGGTCCTCCATATGTGTTTCCGGTGTGCGTGATCCCGATGACGGCCCGAAAGTATCGCGCCGGGGGAATCGGCCGGGGCACGGCGGAACGACGCGCTGACCGGAGTTGACCGCTGAGCCCCGCACGGGGATGATCGCGCATACCTTAGAGAGGAACGTGACCAGGGTCCACACGGTGATGTACCCGTCGAGGTTATTGACGGGCTGGTGTCACCCGGGTCTACCTTGGTCGTTTGGACGGTGTCCACGACGTGACGCTCCGCGCGTGGCCGGTGCCCCCATCCGGTCGGCGCGGCGAGGCGGGACCACCCGCGGGCGCGACCCGGATCACGGGTCCGATGGGTGCTTCGCCAACAACTGGGTACGGGGCAACTCTCACCTTCTGCGACGCGCAGCCGGACGGTGTTAAGGACATGAAAGGCACTTGAGCGAAATGTTGCCGGGCGGCGGACTGCAACAGGACAGGTTTCCGACGGTGCGCAAGGGCGGCTACGACAAGGCGCACGTCGACGACTACTTCGTACGGATGGACAACCAGTTCAAGGACCTCCGCGAGCGTTTGCAGCGGCAGGACGACGAGCTGGAGCAGTACAAGCGCGACCTCGCGATCGAACGTGAGAAGAACCAGGTCAAGCCTGAGCACGAACAGATCAGCGAGCGCATGGCCGAGATCCTGAGGATCACGGAGGAGGAGGCCGCGGAGCGTCGCGCCAAGGTCGACGCCGAGGTCAAGGAGGCCCGGAAGAAGGCCGAGGAGGAGATCGCCAAGCAGCGCAAGGACGCTGAGCAGCACGCCGAGCGGATCGTCTCCTCCGCGCGCGGGGAGGCCAACGAGATGGTCTCCAGCGCGAAGAAGGAGTCCGAACAGCTGCGCGACCAGGCCAAGGCGGAGGGCGACCGCCGCCTGAACGAGGCCGACGCGCGCGCCAAGAAGATCCACGACACCGCGGACCGCAGGCTCGCGACCCTGACGGCCACGCACGCCGAGGCGCTGCGCCGCCTCAAGGACATGCACTCCACGCTGGCCGACCTGGTGACGGCCGAGGACGAGGCGGGCGCTCTGGAGTCGGGTCTGACCCGCGAGGAGACCACCACCCCCGCCTCCGGCACCTCCGCACCGGGGAAGGCCGCCGGGCCCGCCTCCGACGCGGCGAAGACCGCTTCGGCCAGGGACACCGCGGCCAAGCCCGCTCCCGCCAAGGACGCTCCGGCCAAGGAGGCCCCGGGCAAGGAGGCCTCGGGCAAGGACACGCCCGCCGAGACGGCTGG
>NZ_ANBC01000602.1 GCF_000341125.1 Nocardiopsis lucentensis DSM 44048
CAAGCCCGCCCAGGGTGCGAAGGCGCAGGGCGCTGAGGAGCCGACCACGAAGCTGCCGCCGGTCAAGCCGGAGACGGACGAGCCGACCACGAAGCTGCCGCCGGTCAAGCCGGAGGCGGACGAGGCGACCGTGCGCATCACCCCGGTGTCCCAGCCGGGGCAGGCACCGCGGCCGGGTGGCGGCAAGGGTGACGGGACGGCTCCGGGGGCCCCGCAGGCCGCCGCTCCGCCCACGGGGGCACCCGTCTCCGGTGTCCCCGCTCCGGGCGCTCCCGCCCCCGGGGCGCCCGTTCCGGGAGGTCACGGCGGGCCGAGCGGTCCCCAGCGGCCCGTGACCCCGCCGAGTGGCGCGGCCGACACGGACATCCCCGGTGTCTACAGCCGTCCGCAGTCCGCCCAGCCGCAGCCGCCGGCCGCGGGGCAGGAGGGTGTGCGGATCATCCGCAACGAGTAGCGGCGCGGTCGCACCCGGCCGAGGGCCGGGCGACAGGGGGTGGGACCGCCGGTCCCGCCCCCTAGGGCGTGTTCGGTGGACACTCGCCCTGCTGCGCGACGCCCCGGCACAACTCTCGCCGCGTTCTCATCAGTCGACAGCCAACCCCGGGCGGGCCCCCGCTGTGCGACACTGCGGAGCTCGCGAAGCGGAGCACAGTAGGGGAACTCCTTCTTCGGCCTTGCGAGAGCCGCACCGGAGACGCCGCTCGCGACGGGCGGCATCCACCGAACGCGCCCTTGCCGTTTTGTGGCCGGATGTAGGGTGACGTCCGCCTTGTCGCAGGCTGTCGGCTACGATGCCGACAGCCATGATGATACGCGCGGCCATCCGGTCCGACCTCGGTGCGATTCTGCGTCTGCTCAGGGAACTCGGCGGTACCGCCGACACGCAGGGCGCGCACGTTCGCATGTCCTCCGCCGCGGTCCGCGCCTGGACGCGGATGGAGAACGACCCGGACCGCACGGTGCTGGTCGCCGAGGAGCGCGGACAGATCATCGGCACCCTGGACCTGCTCGTCGTCGCCAACCTGACCCACGACGCCCAGCCCTGGGCCGTGGTGGACAACCTGGTGGTGGACCCGCAGCGGCGCGGAGGCGGTGTCGGCCGGGCCCTGATGGAGGACGCCCTGGACCGCGCGACCCGTGCCGGGTGCTACAAGGTCGAGCTGTTCGCGCACGAGAGCCGCGACCGCTCCTCCGGCTTCTCCGCGGCCCTCGGCTTCGGCGTCTCCGCCGAGGGCTTCCGCCGCTACCTCTGAGGAACGCGCTCGGGGGCGCTCCCGCCGCGCAGCGGCACGCCCCTCATGAACAGCACGGCGACCAGCCCGATCACGGCGACGGGGAGTCCCGCGACGAACACGCCCTGCATGGCGTGGTCGAACGCGCCCACGATGACGTCCCGGACGGGGCCGGGGAGTGCGTGGACCAGCTCCGGGGAGCCCTGCGCCGACTCCGCCGCACGCGCCAGGCCCTCCGACAACTCCTCGGCCTCGGCGGCCCCCGGCCCGTCCTGGGCCGCCACGTCCGCACGTGCCGTCGCCGCCGCCTCCGCCAGCTCCGTGTCGAGTCGCGCCACCATCACCGCGCCCAACGCGGCCACTCCCGTCGACCCGCCGAGGTTGCGGAAGAAGGTGAGGGTGGCCGTGCCCGACGCGAGGTCACCGGTCGGCAGGGCGCTCTGCGTGGCGAGCAGCAGGAGCTGGAGGTTGAGGCCGATCCCGAGGCCGACCAGTGCCTGACCGACGACGACCGTGGCCAGATCGGGCAGCACCTGGCCCAGACCGGGCAGCACCTGGCCCAGGCCGAGGACGGCGAAGCCCGTGACGGCCAGCGCCATCCCCGTGACCGTGTACCCCTTCCAGCGGCCGTTCCCGCTCACGGCGAAGCCGGAGCCGATCGACGTGACCAGGAACGACACGACCAGCGGCAGGGTCATCAGGCCGGAGACCGTCGGGGACGCGCCGTGCACCATCTGCAGGTACTGCGGGAGGTAGATGATGAGACCGAACATCATCACGCCGACGCAGACCGAGCCCGCCGAGGCGAGGACGAACGTGCGGTCGCGGAACAGCCGGATGGGGACGATCGGGTCGGCGGCGCGCCGTTCGACGAGGACGGCGGACACGGTCAAGAGCACCGCTCCGACGCCCAGGGCGATGGCGGTCGGCGAGGTCCAGGGGATCTGGGATCCGCCCAGGCTCAGTAGCACGATGAGCGTGCTGGCGGCGCTGAAGACCAACCCGGCGCCCAGCCAGTCGACGGGGGCCCGGTGGCGCGGTCGGGCGGGCAGGGTGAGCATGACCTGGATGACGACGAAGGCGACGACGGCCAGGGGCACGGTGATGAGGAAGCACCACCGCCAGCCCAGCGGACTGTCCACGAGGAAACCCCCCACCAGCGGTCCGAGGACGGTGGACACGCCGAAGACCATGCCGATCAGTCCGCTGTAGCGCCCGCGTTCGCGCGGCGGGACGACGTCGCCGAGGATGATGTTGGGCAGTGTGGCCAGGCCGCCGACGCCCAGGCCCTGGAGGGCGCGGGCGGCGATCAGCGAGTTGACGTCCTGGGCCATCCCGGCGGCGAGCGAGGCGACGATGAAGACGCCGAGCGCGATCTGGAAGAGGAGCTTGCGTCCCCACACGTCCGAGAGCTTGCCCCACACGGGCGTGGACGCGGTCATGGTCAGGAGGGCGGCGGTGGCGACCCAGGCCAGGCGGTCCTGCCCGCCGAGTTCACCCATGATCGTCGGCAGCGCTGTCCCGATGATCGAGTTGGTGAGCATCGAGGTGAGCATGGCCAGGACCAGCCCGACCATGATCCTGCGCACGGCGGGCCGGGAGGTCGTCGCCGGGGAGTCCGACGTGGCGGGGCCGGGGGACGGGGCGGAGGTCTCGAAGGTCTCGGGGGCCGTGGCGGGGGGTCGCCCGCCGGGTTCGCGCTCGTCTCGTACCGACTGTTCCATGGGTCCCCCGAATCCGGACGCGCGAATAGCCCCGCGACTGAGTGCCGGGGGCGGGCGTCCATGGTCCGGTATATGTAAACGCTGTTGACCTGTCAAATCGATATCTGTCCGACGTATCGGTGTGCGTCGCGGCCCCAGAGGTGTCAACCTGGATATCCGACAGTCAGTTCGCGGCCGCCGAAGGGTGTGCACATGGTCCGTCCGGAGGAAACCGGAGGCGGCTCCGCGCCAGCGCGCGGGCGTGAGGCGACGCGTGCCCGCATCCTGGAGAGCGCGCGGGAACTGTTCACCAGTGAGGGGTACGGCGCGGTCTCCTCGCGGATGATCGCCGCGCACGCCGGTGTCAACGTCGCGCTGATCAACCGCTACTTCGGCGCCAAGCGCGGTCTCCTCACCGAGATCCTGCGCGAGGACGGCGTCTTCCCCGGGCTGATCTCAGGTGATCCCGGCACTCTGACCCGGCGCCTGGCCGAGCACGCGGTCGGCCGCCTGTACGGCGAGGGGACGGCGTTGCAGCGCGCCCTCGACCACTCCTCCGGGGACCCCGAGCTCCAGGCCGTGTACGAGGGGCGGCTCAAGTCCGCCATGCTCGAACCCCTCTCCGCCTACCTCGGGGGCGACGAGGCGCCGGTCCACGCCTCCCTGGTCGCCGCCGTGCTGCTGGGCCTGACCCGGGTGCGGCTGATCGAGGGGGCCACGGCGCTGCGCGCGCACGATCGGGCGCGGCTCACCGACCGGGTTCAGGCCCTGCTGGACCTGTGCCTCGCGGACTTCGAGACCGAGGACGAGTGAACCCCGGCGGCGCCGGGCCGCCGGAGTCGGGGGACGCGTGTTCCGGTCAGGCCAGGGCGGACAGGCCCGTGACGATGAACGCGGCGGCGGGAACCGGCAGGATGAAGGCCCAGTACTGCATCGGCACGAAGAAGAACGTGTGCGCGTTGCGGTGGAGCACCGGTTGTCCGGTGGCCGGGTGGAATCCCTGGCGCGGGGCGTTGAGCTTCCTGCCGAGGAAGAAGACGGCGACCGCCGCGGGGAGTAGGCCGATCCCGGCGCCCATGGGGTCGGCGCCCTCCCCGATGAGGGTCATGGCGGTGAAGGCGCCCAGGCCGCCGAGCGGTGCCGCGATGAGCAGGACGAGAATGCCCCAGCCTCGCCAGATGAGCATGTTTTCCTCTTGTTGGGGGAGGGATGTGGGTTACGGACGATGCATCAAGCTACCGGAGTTACGTCCGTTATAACGCCCAGTTTGTCGGTTGTGACCGATTGCGGCCATGGGGGGCACGTGCATCCGCTCATGCCGAAGCCCGTGCCGACTCACGGGCCGCCGCACCGTCCATAAACAGAAAACAAACTTATCCATTGTCGGGGTGCGGCGTATCTTAGGTCACACCGGAACACTGGCGGAGGCTCACCGAACGGGTGCGGCGCGCACCCCGAACGGAGGAACAGTGCAGTCCGAGCAGTCCGAGACCGTACTCACCGGCGGACGCGTGGTCGACGGGACCGGTTCCCCCGCCCGTGCCGCCGACGTCGTCCTGGCGCGCGGCCGCGTCAGCCACATCGTTCCGCCCGGCGGGGCCAGGAGCACGGGGGAGTACGTCGACGTCGGCGGGCTCGTCGTCGCGCCGGGCTTCATCGACATGCACGCCCACTCCGACCTCGCCGTGCTGGCTGACCCCGCCCATGAGGCCAAGGTCCTCCAGGGCGTCACTCTGGAGGTCGTCGGGCAGGACGGACTCGGCTACGCGCCCGTCACCGAGGCCACCGCCGACGAGATCAGCGGCCGGATCGCCGCGTGGAACGGCACACCGCACCTCGAACGCTCCTGGCACGGCGTCGGCGAGTACCTGGACCTCGTCGACCGGGGCGCCCCGGTCAACGTGGCCTGTCTCGTCCCGCACGGCAACGTCCGCATGGCCGTCATCGGGGACGAGGACCGACCGCCCACGCGCGCCGAGGCCGAACGGATGCGCGAGATCGTCGCCCGGGGCATGGCGGAGGGTGCCCACGGCCTCTCCACCGGACTGACCTACACCCCCGGCATGTACGCCACCGACGACGAGATCGTCGACCTCCTCGAACCCGTCCGCGTGGCGCGCGGCTACTACTGCCCCCACCACCGCAACTACGGATCCCACGTCGTGGAGTCCTACCAGGAGTGCCTCGAGGTCGCCCGCCGCGCCCACGTCCCCCTCCACCTCGCGCACTGCCACGTCAACTACCCCCGCAACCGCGGGCGCGCCCCCGAGGTCCTCGACGCCATCGACGAGGCCACGGTCCGGTACGGACTCGACGTCACCCTGGACAGCTACCCGTACACGGCCAGCGCCACCTACCTGGCCGCCCCGCTGCCCAGCTGGGTCCAGGAGGGCGGTGCCGCGGCGACCCTGGACCGGTTGCGCGACCCCGCGATCCGCGCCCGCGTCCTGCACGAGGTCGAGGTCGAGGGGACGGACGGGAACCACGGCGTACCGCTGGACTGGGCCACCGTCGTGGTCACGGGTGTCGGCGACCCCGCCCTGTCGTGGGCGGTCGGTTCGCCGGTCGCCGCGCTCGCCGAGTCGCGCGGGGCGAAGCCCGGCGAGCTCTTCCTCGACCTCCTCGTCGCGGACGAGCTGCGGTCCGGTTGCCTGATGGAGGTCGGCAACGAGGAGAACGTCCGCACCGTCATGCGGCACAGCTCGCACACCGGCGGCAGCGACGGCATCCTGGTCGGGGACCGCCCCCATCCGCGAGGGTGGGGCACCTTCCCCCGCTACCTCGGCCACTACGTCCGGGAGCTCGGCGTCCTCAGCCTGGAGGAGTGCGTCCGCCACCTCACCTCACGCGCGGCCCGCAGGCTCGGCCTCACCGATCGGGGCGTCGTCCACGTCGGGGCGGTGGCGGACCTGGTGGTCTTCGACCCCGGCACGGTCGCGGCCGGAGCCACGTACGACGAGCCCCGCCGGGCGCCGGTGGGTATCGAACACGTCCTCGTGGGCGGCGAGTTCACCGTCCGCGACGGCCGCCGCACCGACCGGTCGCCGGGTCGGTCGGTGCGCGGACACGTCGGATAGGGACGGCGGGACCGGTTCCGTCCGGGGCCGGGGTCCGTGCGGACGCCGGATGTCAGCCGATGACGATCGCGCCCGCCAGGACCGGATTCCCGAACCGCACGGTCCCGTGTCCCGAGGCGAGCGCGCGGCTGCCCTGGCAGCTGGTCCCGGAGAAGAGCGCGAACCGGACGTTGGCCTCGGAGTCGATCTCCACGACACCGCCCTGGCCGGTCTTCAGCGTGCGGCAGCC
>NZ_ANBC01000603.1 GCF_000341125.1 Nocardiopsis lucentensis DSM 44048
CCGCACCGTGGCGGCGTCGTCCTCCCCGTTCGACATCCCGGAGACCGCTCCGGCGATGGTGGCGGACATGGTGGCGAGGTTGGCTGGGCGGATCGGCACGGGGTTCCCCTCTTCGGCCGTGCCCGTTCGCACGCGTGAGCGGCCGGTGGGCACGGAGACGGTTACTCTGTGTCATTTAGCTACAGGTTCAGGCGAAAGGGCGGGAACCCCGGCGGAGTGTCGGGTGATTCGTGCGACAGGTGGAACGGCTCCGGAGCCCCGGGCGTCGGAGGGTAGGATCGGGGCGCTCGGACGGAGCGGGTTCCGCACCGCAGGCGTCCATCGGGGGCGCCCGCCCCGCCGCGGAGCGCGGAACCGGAACGGGCACTGAGTGAGCGGAGGAGGTGGCCGGGGTGACACTGCTGCTCGCCCTGCTCGAATTCCTCCTCCTGGGCCCGTTCCCGACCGAACTCGTGCCCGAGCCCGGATCCCTGGTGCTGCTGGCCGCCCTCGGTGCGGCCCTGGCCCTCCACGTCCTGTGCGGCATCGGCCCCTGGCCCGCGGCGGACGCCGCGAGCACCGTGGCGCGTGCGATGCGCCGCAGGTCGGAACGTCTGCCCGTGCTCACCCTGTGTGACCCGGACGCGGCGGGCAGGCCCCGCCCCAGAGCCCCGGGCGCGGCCCTTCCGGCCGCTCGCTGACCGAACCCGTGCGCTGACCGGCTTCGCGCGCCCCACGCGCGCTCCTCCGGTGCGCCCGCGCGCCTTTCGCGCACGGGCCCCTGCTCACGCGCCTTCCGCGAGCGGCCAGACGTCTGACCCACCCCACACAGACGAAGGGCCTCACCCTTGTACGGATTCGGGCCGATCGCGGCCGCCGTCTCTCTGCTCTCGGCGGTACTCGCCGCCCTGACCTCGTTCCTCACCCCGCTCGCCGGAGGGTTCGCCGCCGGAGCCGCCGTCGTCGTCCTCACCATGCTCGTCCGACTGCTGCTCGTCCCCCTGGGCGTCGCCCAGGTACGGGCGGAGAAGGCCCGGGCCCGGATCGCGCCCCGCTTGGCCGAACTCACCGCCCGACACAAGAACGATCCGACGCGGCTGGTCGAGGAGCAGCGGAAGGTGTTCGCCGAGGCGGGGACCTCGCCGCTGGCGGGCTGCCTTCCCGGGCTGGCTCAGGCGCCGGTGCTCATCGCCGTGTACGGCCTCTTCACGGGCGCCGCGGTCGCGGACGAGCCGTTGCTGGAGCACACGTTCGCCGGCGTCGAGTTGGGCTCGACCCTGGGCGCGAGCGCGGACGGGTTCCTGGTCGCCCCGGTGTTCGCGGTGCTACTCGTGCTGCTCGCCGCGCTGGCGTGGGCCAGCCGCCGCTACCTCGTGCTGCCGTCCATGGCGGCCACCCCGTCGGGGCGGCCGCCCGTGGCGGCGGCGCTGTCGTGGATCGGATTCCTGCCCGTGGTGATCGCGGCGTTCGTGCCGCTGGCGGCCGGGCTGTACCTGGTGACCACGACCGCCTGGACGCTTGGCGAACGGCTGCTGCTGCGCCGACTGCTGCCCTAGGCGGTGTTCTCGGGGTCCTGCCGCTTCGCTTCGGACCGCGTTCGGGCGCCCGAACGGTGACCCCCTCGGGTGACCGTGCCAAGAAACAGGCCCTGGGGGTCCCTCATCTCGCGGAGGTCCCCGACCGGGCCGTGCGGGCGACCAGGAACAGGAACAGGCCGCAGGCGGTCACCAGGATCCAGCCCGGACGGGACGCGTGCGCGAGTTCCGCCGGGCTGGCCCCGGCGACCAGGCCACCCGCGAGGGCGATGCCGAGCGCGGAGCCGAACTGGCGCGCGGTGGACGTGATCGCTCCGGCCACGCCCGCGCGGTCGGTGGGGAGCCCGCCGACCGCGGTGGTGGTGATCGGGGCGTTGGCGAAGCCGAACCCGACGCCGATGAGCGCGTGGGCGGTCAGCAGCAGCGGGACCCCCGTGTCCCCGTCGAGACCGACGAGGCAGAGTCCGCCCGCCGCGATGAAGCCCCCGGCCAGGAACAGCGGAGGGCGCGGCCCGAACCGGCTGACCAGGTATCCGGACAGGGGTGCGCAGACGGTCGCCCCGGCGGCCAGGGGCAGGACCGTCAACCCGGCGTCCAGCGCCGTCCACCCCCGGGCCTGCTGTAGGTGGAGGGTGTTGAGCAGCAGGGTCGCGTTCAGGGCGACGAAGACGGCGACGGCGCCGAGGACCGCGCCGCCGAACACCGGACGACCGAGCAGGCGCGGGTCGATGAGCGGTTCGCGTCGTCGGGACTCGACCCGCACGAAGCCGACCGTCACCGCCGCGGCGCAGGCGTACGCCGCCAGCATCGGGGGCGACGTCCAGCCGACGTGCGGCCCCTCGATGAGGACCCCGACCGAGAGCGCGATGACCGCGGTCAGCAGGACCTGGCCCGGGACGTCGAGGCGCCGGGGCCGCCGGGCCTGGGACTCCGGAACGAACACCGCGCTGAGCACGAGGGCGGCGACCACGACGGGAGCGTTGATCCAGAACAGCGAACGCCAGCCGAGCGCCTCCACGAGCGCGCCGCCCATGACGGGTCCGGCGGCCATGCTCAGCCCGAAGACCGACGCCCAGACACCGATCGCCCGCGCCCGCTCCCTCGGGTCGGGCATCGCGTTCACCACGATCGCCAGGGCCACCGGGCTGAGCATCGAGGCGCCGACCCCCTGCACGGCGCGGGCCGCCACGAGGGCGCCCAGCGACGGGGCGAGCGCGCAGGCGAGCGAGGACGCGCCGAAGACGGCCAACCCGATCTGGAACACCCGTCGGCGCCCGAAGCGGTCCGCCAGGGCTCCGGAGGAGATCAGGAGGCCGGCCAGGACGAGTGTGTAGGAGTCCACGGCCCATTCGAGGCCGCGGGTCCCGACGTCCAGGCCGTGTCCGATCGCGGGCAGGCCCACGTTGACGATGGTGGTGTCCAGCCCCACCAGGAACATGCTCAGACAGCAGACGGACAGGACCGTCCACCGTCGTCGTGCGCTCAGGTCGGGTGGGGCTGGGCGGGTGGTCGCGGTCACGCTGTACCTCGCGGGGTCCGGGAACGTCGGTCCGGCCATGGTCGGGTCGGACCGGGCTCCGCGGCCAGCGAACGTGCCGGGACGGCACGTCGGCCGGGCTAGAACTCCACGGTCACGCAGGCGAGGCGGTCACCGGCGCTGCCCGCCTCGCCCGCCTCCGTGCTCGTGTGGTGCTCGTGGAGCACGACCGAGTTGGCCTCACCCTCGCGGAACTCCCATGGGACGGTGGCGGACGCGAACCCGTTGCCGGTGTCGTCGCTGGTGAAGTCGAGCCACACCTCGTTCTCGGGGTTGGCGTAGGCGGGGTCGGTCGACGGTTCGCCCTCGCCCGCGGCCGGGTCCACCTCGTTCTGGTAGTGCGGGCCCGCCGCCGCGGGGTCGTCGCCGCAGGGCTGGGTGTGCACGTGGGCGCCGAAGTCCCGGTTGGGCTCCAGACCGGTGCCGGTGAACTGCACGTACGTCTCGCCGTCCTGGACGCGGACCTGGATGTCGGAGGTCGCGCCCTGGGGAACGGCGGTCTCGTCGTAGGTGATGGCGGCCTCGCTCTCGCCGGGCGGCATGAAGATCGACGCGGTGACACTGGGGGAGGCCGTGGGCTGGAGGGTCGGCGCGTCGGTGGCGGTGGTGTCGCCGCCACCGTTCCCCTCGGTGCCGGAGCCGCCGTCGGCGCATCCGGTGGCGATGAGCGCGGTCAGTACCAGACCGACGGTGAGCGGTGTCGTGCGCATGACGGGACTCCCGGTGTGATCGCTGTGGTCGACCGCAACGTTACCCAAGGTGTCCCTTGTATAACTAGGCGTGCTGGTCGTGGTGCGTCGGGGCCGGGAACGGGGTCCTGAGGTCGAAGGCCTCGGGGGAGGGGCCGTTCGTCCGCAGCAGGTCGAGCCGTCGCTTGGCCTCGCCGACTGTGGGGAGCGTACCGGTCGGGATCCACCACAGCACCACGAAGGCCTCGCGCATGCGCTCGAACCACTCGCGCCGCCTGCGGAGGAAGTCCAGGTGGTCGCTGCGGTAGGTGAAGTCCCACAGCGCGTCGACGTCCTTCCACACGCTGAGGTTCATGAGGACGTCGTCGCCGAAGTCGCGCAGGCCGGTGGCGTCCTTGCCGCCGTCGTCCAGCAGTCGCCAGACGTATCCGGGGGAGGACTCGGCGATGCCGTTGATCCGGTCGAGGCCGTCGGCGAAGTCCCTCATCGACGGGTCGTCGAGCGGGGCGCGCATGACGGCGATGTTCAGTTGGGCGAGCTGGTAGGCGGGGGCGGGGGTGGATTTGTCCATGGGGCACAGCACACCACGGCCCCGGCTTCTATGTCAATCTTCATTGTTTTTGGAAACGACCACGCAGCACCGGCCCGGAACCGGGGACATCCGAGCGCGCCCGCCGTCCTCCCCCCGAGCCTCCAGCGCCCCGCGCAGCAGCTCCAGGTTCAGCCCGCAGGCCAGGGGCGGGAACTCCCGGGCGAGCGAGTGGAACGGGCAGTTGCGCAGCCGGAGGCCGTCCTCGGCGTCCTCCGGCTCGTAGCCGCGCTCACGCAGGAACTCGGGGAGCGGGGTGTCCCCGCCCTCCGCGCCGACCCGCTTCCCCTCCGCTCTGGCCGCCGCGTGCAGGGCGTCCTCCGCGCCGTGCCGGTCCACCGCCTCCGCCAGCACGCGCGCGGCGAGTTCGTAGTCACGGGGCGGCAGATGCAGGGACAGCTCCCGCCCCGAGCGGCGGGGGAGGTTGGCCGGGCGACCCGACCCGGGGCCCTCGCGCCCGCTCACCTTGCGGCGGGTCACCTCCAGCAGCCCCGCGTCGACCAGCCGGTCCAGGTGGTGGGCGGCCAGCGTGCGCTGGAGCCCCAGGGCCTCGGCGGCCCGGCCCCGGCTGACGTCGCCGTCGGAGGCGGCGACGTACTCGTACAGCCGACGGCGGACGGGGTCGGCGAGGGCGTGGGCGGCGTCGAGCGAGGCGTGGTCCATGCGTCCATTGTGCGACCCGCGCCCGACCGGCGGCGTGGTCGCCGGTGGTGGCAGACTGGAGGCGACCCACGACCCCTGCCGAACAGGCGACATGCGAACGATCAGACGCGGCGGCGAGCACGAGACCGAGATCCGCAAGTCCCGGTTCATCTGCGCGCTGGCCAGGGTGGACAGCGAGGACGCGGCCCGCGCCTTCATCGCCGAGCGGCGCAGGGAGCACTGGAACGCCAACCACAACTGCACCGCCTACGTCCTCGGCGAGGACGGCGGAGTCCAGCGGTCCAGCGACGACGGGGAGCCCGGGGGGACCGCCGGGGTGCCCATGCTGGAGGTCCTGCGGCACCGGCACCTCACCGACACGGTCGCCGTGGTCACCCGCTACTTCGGCGGGGTGAAGCTCGGCGCGGGCGGTCTCATCCGCGCCTACGGCAACGCCGTGTCCGCCGCCGTGGACGAGTTCGGGGTCCTGGAGCGGCGGAGACTGCTGGTCGTGGACGTGTTCGCCGACTACGTGCTCGGCGGACGCCTGGAGAGCGACCTGCGCGACTCGTCGCTGGTGGTGCGCGACGTCGCCTACGAGGACCGGGTGCGGATCGAGGTGGCCCTGCCCGAGGCCGATCTGCCCGACTTCGGTGTCCGTCTCGCCGAACTGACGGGTGGACGGGCGGAATACGAGGTCCAAGGTGCCACGATCGTCGAGGTGGACCCCTGATCCGGCGGCAAACGACGTTTACACCTCCGTAACGAGTCGCCGCCCGACCGTGCCGGTGCGATCGGGCGCCGCTTAGGATTTGCCGTATACGTCATCGTTCGTGGGGAGTCACGTTCATGCGCAGCTCACGCGCGCCTCAGGTGCTGTCCTGTGGTCTCGTGGTGCTGCTGGTCGCGGGCTGCACCACCGACGCCGACCCCGAGGAGCCGCCCGCCCCCGAGCCCACGGGCGAGCCCACGCCGCTGCCGACCGCGTTCGACGGCGCCGCCCCGCCGGGGGTCGACGGTGAGGTCCTGCGCTTCCTCCACGGGGAGGAGGCCGACGTCCCCGACATCCTCAACGACCCCCTCGGAGTGCGGATCAGCCCCGTCGGGACGGCCTTCCTCATCAGCTCGGGCGGCGCGGACCGGCACCTGCTGCACGACGCGGCCACCGGGGACACCCTCTGGGAGGGCGAGGCGAGGTTCCGCGGCTTCGACACCGACCGGGCGGGCGCCCCCGTCATGCGGATGACCGACGACGACGGCCCCTACGTCCTCGACGCGCGTGGGGAACGGGTGTGGGAGCCCGCGGAGGAGGGTGACGCCTACCTCGACGGCGTCGCCGTGCGCTACCCGGACGAGTGGAGTTTCGACGACCCCGGGGGCGAGTACGCGGTCCTGGACGTCGACGGCGCGACGCTGTGGGAGTACGCGTTCGACGCGCCGGCGCCGGAGGACGTGGAGCCCTCCGCGGAGCCCGACGAGGAGGCCACCGGGGAACCGGACGGGGACGCCGCGGACGGCGGTGACCGCGCGGACGAGGACGTGCCCGTGGCGGGCGTCCCCGTGACCGCGTGGGACGGCGGGGTGCTGGTGGCCCCCGGCGGTCCCGTCCTGCGCGCCGCCTCGCTGGACGAGGACTCGCCCGGCGAGGAGCTGTGGTCGATCAGCGGGGTCGACGAGGACCTGGGGCGGTCCGCCTCCGCCCCGGCCCCGGTTCCGAGCGTGCTCGGCCGTTACACGCTGCCCGGGGAGTCGGACGAGGGCGCCGAGGGCGGTGAGTCGGGCGGAGACGTCCTGATCGTGCGCTGGGCGGGGCGTGAGGAGCCGTCCACGCTCGCCGCCTACGACCGCGAGGACGGCGCTCTCCTGTGGGCCCTGGAGGAGCCCGGCCCCAACCCGGTCGGTGAGCCCTTCGACCCGGCGGAGGGGGCGGGCAGCCTCTACGACGACGCCACGGGCACCCTGTTGCTCCCCCAGGCGAGCGGTGAGGCGACCCTGGTCGCCGTCGACCTCGCGCAGGGTGAGGTCCTGTGGGGCCTGGAGGAGGACGACGTGTCCATCGCCCCCGCGTTCACGCACGACGGACTCGTCTACGCCGACTCCAGGAGCAGCGACGGCGGAGGCGAACAGCTGGTCCTGGAGGCGGACACGATGGACGTGGTCGCCGAGGACCCGCCCGCCTACGTCGAGGCGGTGAACGAGAGCGGTCACGCCATCCTCGTGTGGGACCGGCAGCGCTTCGTCTACGGTCCGCCGCCGGACGAGGAGCCCTCGTCGGAGCCGACGGAGGACCCCTCGCCGACGGACGACCCCAGCTGACACCCCGCTCCGCGGAACCGGTCCTCACCCGGCACGGCCGGTACGCGGTCACGCGCGCCCGTGACGTCGAGGTCCTCAAGCGCGTGCTCGTGGCGCACGCTACGCATCCCGCCGAGCGGTCAGGACCGCCGCTCGGGCATCCGGACGACGACTCTGAGCCCGAGCGCTCCGGTGTCCACCGTGCCGTCCTCGTGCGCCTCCCACTGCCAGCGTGCGGTACGCGAAGTACCGGCGGCGACCACGATCATGTGCGGCGGCAGGTTGGTCAGGACGTGCTCGTCGGCGGGACCGAGGGCGCGCGGCACGAACACCACCTCCGGCCGTTCGGGGCCGGGCTCCACCCCCTGGACGGGGTCGGGCGCGACCACGGTCGGGATGGTGTTCGGGACCAGCGCGTGCAGCGGGCGGCCGGGCTTGAGCACACGGACGGTCAGTCCCGCGGCGTGCAGCTGGTCGGCGACCACGCGCACCGTGTCCGCCGCCAGCCGTTCGTCGCCGCCGACCGCCAGCAGGCCGCGCAGGCGGGGGAAGTCCACGTGGACGAGCATGTCCGTGCCCTGCTGCCTGCCCAGGCACACCAGCACGCCCTGGACCGCCGTCTCCACGGAGGTCAGCGTGGCCGTGCCGAAGTGGACGGGGGTGGCCGGACCGCGACCGCCGCCCTGGCGCCAGGTGGTGGCGTCCACGACCCGCCAGGACATCGACGGCGGTGTCGACCCGGCGGGTACGACGGCGGTGGTCTCCGTGGACGAGGTCAGCAGGGCGACGGGGCGGACGGGGCCGTCCGTCGCGGCGGCGAGCAGGTCGGCGTGGGCCGCTCCCGCGCGGCCGGCGGCGTCGGGGTCCGCGGCGATCATCTCGGTCGCGGCGCGGCGCTCCTTGGCGGCGGAGGCCGCACGGGCGGCGCGGGGCTTCTTCGGCGTGCGCCACGGCAGCGCGGCGAGCTTGCGGAACGGCCAGGCGACGGCGGCGAGGACCGGCTGC
>NZ_ANBC01000604.1 GCF_000341125.1 Nocardiopsis lucentensis DSM 44048
CGGCCGCGCCCGCGCCGAGGAGCTTGGGGTCGATCTTCGGCTCGTCCTCCTCGGGGGTGAGGTCGGTGACCTGCTCCGTGGGCTCCTCGGTGGGCGGCGGGGTGTAGGCGGGCGGTGGCGGGGGCGGACTCGGCGGGGCGACGCCCAGGGCGTTGGCCTGGTCGACGGCGACGACGCACAGGGGGTCCAGGCCCGTGTACACACCCTCGCCGCCGGAGTCGAAGGGGACCACGAGCCGCCATCCGGGGAGTACCGCGCGGTCCTCGCCGAGGGTGCCGCCGTCGGCCTGGGCGCGTCCGGCGTTGAGCTCGTAGATCTCGTCGGCGCGCTCGGGGTCGCCCAGGATCAGGTCGGCGATGGCCTCCAGTCCGGGTGAGCCCTCGGGGACGACGTAGTAGTACACCTCCGGACAGATGTCGTAGGTCGCCGCCCCGGTGCCGGTCGTCGTGTCGGACCCCGTGGTGCCGCCGGTCGCGGTGTCCGCGTGCGCGGGGGCGGGGACCGCCGCGAGGAGGACCGAGGCGAGGGCGGTACCGGTGACGAGGGCCGAGACGCCGCGCAGCGCCCGCGTGGTGGCCGACGGAGGCGCCGGGGGTCGTGCCGCCGCGATCAGGGTCACTGCTCTCTCCTGTGGATGACGTCGCTGGTCAGGGGGTTTCGAGGAGGCCGTCCCAGAAGATTCCGCCGGGCTCGGGGAACCGCACTCGCTCTGGAGGCATCTGTTCACTCTGGGACGTGTGAGTCTATGATGTCGAATTCGCACCCCTTCCGAGGCACTGGCCCTCGAAGTCCCCCGGCGCGTCACACCCGGTCCCGTGTGTCCTCCCTCGAACCGCGCCGTGTTCGAACCCGGAAAGCGAGTATCACGGAACGTGGCGACGAACCCCCGCGAGCACCTCCGCTGGAACCTCCTCGATCAACCCGGGGACCCCGTTCCGTGGAACAGCTACGAGGCCCGCTCCCTCAAGACCTTCTACGAGCGCCTGGCGGACGCCGCGGACCAGGCCGCCACCGACCTGCGCAGGCTTGAGGGAGACAAGCTGGGCGAGGGCGAGACGATCAAGGCGCTCAAGGAGCTCGTCGAGGAACTCCCCTCGCACCTGGACAAGGCGCACACCGCCTACGAGAAGGGCTACAAGGCCCTGGAGACGTGGGCGGACGCGCTGGACGCGGCGAGGGAGAAGAGCGAGACCGTCGCCATCCTCGCGGCGGGCGCCTACGACGGTCTGGCGGACGACGAGCGGGACACCTGGAAGGAGGGCGAGGGCGGGGACGACCCGCTGCGTGAGGAGTACGTCGTCCGGCTCAGGCGGGTCACCGACGACCTGGACGAGGCCGCCGAGACCGCCAAGAACGCCCTGGAGGACGCCAAGCAGGGCGACCCGAACAAGCTCTGGGGCTGGTTGGACGCGATCGTCACGTGGGTGGAGGAGAACCCCCTCATCTACGCCGCGATCATGGTGGTCGCCGGTATCGCCGCGATCTTCATCCCCGGTCTGGGCATCGCGCTCGCCATCGCAGCGCTCTCCATCAGCGCCGCCACGCTGCACCGCGAGGGCAAGCTCGGCTTCAACATGGAGACCGTCCTCACCCTCGGACTCGACGCCATGTCGCTGATCCCGGGCGGTGTGCTCCTGCGCGGCGGCCGGGCCGTCTCCCGGGTCGCGGGCCCCTTCGCTAGCCGGGCCTCCGGTCCCGTGCGCCGGGGCGTCAGGACCACCGCCAACGCGGTTCGCAACAACCGGGCGGTCCAGACGGTGACGACGAACGTCGGCAGAGCGAAGTCCTCGGTGTCGTCGACGATCAACGGGAACCGCGCACTCCGGGTGGGCGCCGACTTCGTCGCCACCGGAACGAAGGACACCGCCGTCGGTATGGGCTCCTCGATCGCGGTCCAGATGGCCGGGGGCACGGGCTGGGAGGACATCAACCTCACGAACGAGCTGATCGGTGCCGCCGCGACCAACTTCCCCGCCGCCGGGGTCAGCGCGGGCAAGACCGAGTGGGACCTGAGCCACTCGTCGAGCGGCTCAGGCTCGTCCGGCACCACGACCACGGGTTCGGGCGGCGGCGACAACACCCCCGACATCGATGTGGACACCGCTCCGGGCGGCGACGGTTCCGGCGGTGGCGGGAACGATCCGACGGCCGCGAACGACGCGGGTGCGCCGCGTTCCGGGGACGATCCGGCCACGCCGGGCTCGGGAGACGGCTCGGCTTCGCCGACGGGCGCCGACGGCGCGGCTCCGCCCCAGACGGGTGCCGACCCGCAGCCCTTCCAGGCCGAGGGCCCGGGCTCCTCCGGGGACGCGGCCCCGGCCCAGACGGGTGCCGACCCGCAGCCCTTCCAGGCCGAGGGCCCGGGCTCCTCCGGGGACGCGGCCCCGGCCCAGACGGGTGCCGACCCGCAGCCCTTCCAGGCCGAGGGCCCGGGCTCCTCCGGGGACGCGGCCCCGGCCCAGACGGGTGCCGACCCGCAGCCCTTCCAGGCCGAGGGCCCGGGCTCCTCCGGGGACGCGGCCCCGGCCCAGACGGGTGCCGACCCGCAGCCCTTCCAGGCCGAGGGCCCGGGCTCCTCCGGGGACGCGGCCCCGGCCCAGACGGGTGCCGACCCGCAGCCCTTCCAGGCCGAGGGCCCGGGCTCCTCCGGGGACGCGGCCCCGGCCCAGACGGGTGCCGACCCGCAGCCCTTCCAGGCCGAGGGCCCGGGCTCCTCCGGGGACGCGGCCCCGGCCCAGACGGGTGCCGACCCGCAGCCCTTCCAGGCCGAGGGCCCGGGCTCCTCCGGGGACGCGGCCCCGGCCCAGACCAGTGGTGACACGCAGACCGCGCAGGCGGCCGACACCACTTCGGCCCAGACCGCCGGGGACACCGGACCGACCCACACCGACGGCGGCGACACGGGTTCCACCCAGTCGGGTGGCGACACGTCGACCAGCCA
>NZ_ANBC01000605.1 GCF_000341125.1 Nocardiopsis lucentensis DSM 44048
GGCTCCGGTTCCGGTGACACCGCGCAGCCGCGCATGCCCGACGCACCCGACCCCGACCAGTACGACGACCTGGGCGAGAGCGGCGTGGCCGTGACCAGGAACGCCCCGGCGGGCAACGGCGGCGGCGACCTCCCGGCGCGCTCGCAGAACCGGATCGGGGACCCGGACCCGGACTCGTCCGGCCAGCGCGACGCCGACGCGCCCGGGGACACGACCTCCCCGACTCCCCGGGCCTCGGGCGACGGAACCACCGACACCGGCGACCCGGCGGCCGCGCACGAGCCAGACCGCCCCACTCCGAACCCGGACACCACCAGACCCTCGGACGCGACCACGTCGGACGGCGGGCCGACGACGGCCGGCCCGAATCCGGACACGTCCGGGCCCGAGGACACGCCCACCCCCGACACCCCGGCCCCCGCCGGGGAACGGATCGACGTCGAGGGCGCCCGGGGCGAGTACCGCACCGTCGAGGGCCCCGACGGGCAGCCGAACGTCACCTACCGCTACCCCACGGGCGACGGCGACTACACGATGACCGTCAGCCCCGACGACGTGACCGTCAACGGCACCTCGGTCCAGCGTCAGGACAACGGTTTCCAGGTCACGAACGCGGACGGCGCCTCGGTCAGCGTCTCCAACGGCGAGCGCGGCCAGCCCGGCACCATCGACCTCACCAGCCCCGACGGTGAGCGGGGGCCCTCCTACAGCTCCAATGGTTCCGGCGGCTCCGATCGCCCAGGACACGCCGACCACCCGGGCGAGGTGCGCGTCCCGACCCGGGACGGCGACGTCTCCGCCTACCGCGGTCGGGACGGCGCCACCATCCGCACGGACGACGGCCTCACGGTCAACCAGTCCCGTGACGGCGCCGCCCAGATCACCCACAGCGGAGACGGCCCCGTCGACCTGCGCTTCAACGACGGCCCGCACGTCAACCGCCCCGAGGGCGAGCCCGGCGCCACACCGCGTACGACCGTGACCGACCCCCGGTCCGGGCGGACCGCGCAGGTCGGCAGCGACGGCTACCGGGTCGACACCGGGGACGGCGCCACGCACGGCTACGACCGGGGAACCGACACCGCCACCCTGGACGCGAACGGAAGCCGCGTCGAGGCGGGGCCGGACTCGGTCCGGGTCACCGACGAGTCCCGGGGAGTCGATATGCGGCAGGGCCGCGACGGCCGGGGCACGGCGGTCGGCGCGGGCTCCGGGGGGCGGGTACGCGAGGACGGCAGCGCCGAGATCCGCACCGACAACCCGACGGCCACCCCGCACGCGACCCTGGGCGCGGACGGGCACGCGCAGGTCGGCGGCACCCAGGCCTGGCCGGGCCAGGTGGTGAACCCGGACGGTTCGGGAGTGTGGATCCGTCCGGGACGGGTGGATCCGGTGTCCGGGGACAGGATGTCGTCGGACACGATCGAGGTCCGCGGTCCGGATGGTTCGGCGCGCTCCTACGGGATGGACGGCCGGGCTCTGGGCGAGTACCCGTCGCTGAGCCCGAACCCGGGGGCGAGTGGGTCGTCCGCGCACGCCAGCGACAACCCGTCCTCGTTCACCATGGACATGGGCGGGAACCGGATCACGGTCACGTCGGGTTCCGACCCGACGGTGCGTGTGGACATCCCGTCCGGACACCCGGACCACCCACGGGGCTGGTCCGTCACCGCTTCGCGCGGCGGCGAGGTCTCGGTCAGCGCGCCCCCGGACGCCCGCGGGGACCGGCTCCAGGTCACCAACCGGCAGCCCGGCGAGCCCGGCGGCAAGGTCTCCACCGATATGTCCACCGACCTCCACCGGATCGGATCCGGCCCCGATGGAGTGACCGCCGACGCCCCCGGCGGCGTCCACGCGGGCAGCACCGAGCGGGGCTCCCACGTCGGTGACGGCACGCTGCGCACGGAGGTCACCTCCGACGGCCACGGAGGCGCGGAGACGAGGACCCCGTCCGGCGACCCCGTCGCCGGGCACTCGGGCTCGGAGGGTCACGTCGCCACCGATTCCGGAGTCACCGTCCGCACGAGGGGCGACGAGGTCACCGCGGACGTGCCGAAGGGCTCCAACCAGACCGTCCGGGACGGCGGCGGTCGCACGATCGACGTGCGCCCCGACGGCACCACCATGCGCGGACCGAGTCCGGACACCCCCGAGTCCGTCCCGCTCCGCATGGGCGAGACCGCGGGCGACGCGGGGCGCGTCCCGCCGGGCTGGCGTGTGGAGACCACCTCCGACGGGAGCATGGCCGCGTCCACCCACCCGGACAACGAGATCATCGTCCGCTCGCCCGACGACATGTCGCGCACACCGCACATCACGCGCAACCCGGACGATGTCGAGTACAGGAACGGTGATGTCAACGGCAACCAGACGCGGTCCGGCCGCAATGAGGTGAGTGACGGGAACGGGACGACGGTCCGCGACAGTCGGCGCGGGGTGCGGGTCACGAGCGGGGACGACAGCCCCGAACTGCGGATCACCGAGGACCAGGTCCGGGTCACCACCGCCACCCCCCGTTTGCTCGGCACCGTCGAGCGCCAGGACGTCCAGATCGTGGACATCCCCACCGCCCGGCCGGACACCGGGACGGATGCGCCCCGACCGGGGTCCGGCGGGGGTGCGCCCGCGCCGGGTCGGGACGCGTCCGCTCCGACCCCGCGCCAGGACTCCGACGCGCCCGACGCACGCAGGGACACCACCGACACCACCGACACCACCGACACCACCGACACCGACGGCTCCACGCGTCCGGAGTCCGGCGACAGCCGGTCGGACGCCGACGGCTCCCTCGGGAACGACCGCCGGGGAGACGACGCCTCCGGCGACGGCAACCCTCCGGTGCGCTCGGAACTGAACTCGACGCGGGCCGCGGTCATGAACATGCTCGACACCCTCGTCAAGAACGCCTTCAACGTCACCGGCGGTCTGATCGCCGAGCATTTCTGGATCGGGGAGGACGCCGCGGGCATCCAGACCGCCGACTTCATCCAGGCGGCCGTGCAGCTCGGAACCGCGGCGCCCAAGGGACTGGCGGAGGGCAGACTCGGCGACACCTCCGACCTGCCGCCCGGTATGGAGGCCTTCACCAACGAGATGTCCCACCAGGCGGCGCGCAACATGTGGCGCGACGACGCCATGGACGAGTTCTACGAGGACGACGCCGAGGGCACCGGTGAGGTGGCCGACCGCACCGCCAGGATCGACTTCCTCGAGGAGGAACTGATCCCGGAGATCGAGGCGGCGATCGACACCGCACGGGAGGCGGGGGACCGGCCGGAGGAGCTGGCCGCTCTGGAGTCCCTGCACGCGTCGGCCCTGGACCAGCAGGCGTCCCTGCGACGGGAACACGACGAGCTGCACGACGAGGTGACGCACGACGCGGGCGAGATCTGGGACGGCGCGACCCGTGTTCCGAAGACGGTCTGGGACGGGATAACCCAAACTCCGGGCGCGGTCTGGGACGGAGTCACCCACGTCTCGGGCGAGGCCCGGGACGCACTGACCGACCGGGACTAGGACCGACCGGCGCCCGAGGAAGGAGAAGTACCCATGGCCAGGATCGTCAAGATCGACATCGACGCGCTCCACGAGATGGAGCGGTCCCTCATCCGCATCCAGAACGCCTTCGCCAACGAGGACGTCAAGAGTCCGGAGGAGAAGGCCGAGGACATCGGCCCCGCCAAGGTGGTCGACAAGGCCAAGGAGTACGGCGAGGACTGCAAGAAGAACTACGAGCGCCAGGCCGAGGACCTCGGCGCCCTGCTCCAGGCCCTCACACCCGTCATCGACACCTTCACGGAGGCCGACGAGGAGCTGGGCAAGAGCCTGACGGAGAACAAGAACGACACGCCGCCCCCGCCGCCGGGCCCCGGCCCGGTCGCCGTCTGACGGACCGCGAGCGACGAGGAGACACACCGCCATGCCCTACCTCTTCGAGGAGGACGTCCCGGAGTACGTGATCGGGTTCGACATCGACATCCCCGGTCACTGGAAGCAGTACGACCTCTCCGGAGACGCGCTCGCCCGTATGCGCGCCCAGGCCGTGGAGCAGTACGGCAACCGGCCCGAGGAGATGAGCGCCCTCAACGACCTGTTCAGCGACATCGCCCAGGTCACCAACGACGCCGTCGGGGCCGGTCTGCTGTCCGCCGCGGGCGTCTTCGAGGAGTACGACGACGGCTTCTTCATGGCGACCGTGTGCGTCTTCGTCTTCCCCTCCGGGCGCGGTGACCAGGCCCTGGAACCCGTCCGCATGGTCGAGAACGTCTACTCGGGCTCCGCGACCGCCCGCGAGGGCACCTGGCTGCGCAAGGTCGCCGCCGACCTGACCCACACCGGGCTCGGACTGTGCGGACGCGTGTTCGGCGTCACCGACCACGACATGGACGACGCCATCGTCCGGTCGGTGGCGATGCACACCGCGTTCGAGGTCCCCGGCCTGGACAAACGCGTCATGGTCAGCTGCACCAGCCCCAACTCCCGGGAGGCCGAGGAGGTCCTGGACCTCTTCGACGCCATCACCGGTACCGCCCGGTTCTGGGAGGAAGCGACCCCAAGCTCCTGAACTGGGCAGACCCGGCGGTGATCGGGTCCGATGACCATGTTCACCGCCATATCCACGACAATGGACCGGCGCGGGCGCGCCCGCGGTCTCCGCTGGGGAGCCGGCCGGTCCGACGGACTTCGTCCGGCACGAGATCCGACACACGAGGAGAGACACATGCCCGCGTACAACGTCGACAGCGACAAGACCGATGAGGCCTCGGGCTCCCTCACCCAGGACTTCAACGAGTTCCAGGAGCGGCTGGAAGGCATCAAGGGCCGCATCGACGGCCTCATCGCCGACGGTTACAGCACCCCCGCGGCGGAGAAGCACTTCCGTCCGTTCTTCGAGGAGTTCCAGTCCGGGTTCGAGAGCGTGAACCAGGGCCTGGAAGGCATCGCCAAGTACGTCAAGCAGGTCGGCACCACCTTCAGCGAGACCGACGACAAGCTCGGTGAGGGCCTCCGCAACGGCTGACCCCGCCCGACACGTGGACGGGGGCGGTCGCGGACCGCCCCCACCTCCATCCCCCGACGACGAACGACCGGAAGCAGTACCCACCGTGCGCCTCCTCTTCACCGCGACACCCGCCACCGGCCCGTCCGGGCACGGGCCGGACGGCTCGGCCCCCGTGGCCTCCTCCGCGCTGCGGCTGGACGTCCTCGTCGACGCCGACCCGAGCGCCACGGTGCACCAGCTGGCCGAGGTGATCGATCCGGTCGTGCGTACCGTGCCCCGGGCGCCGGGGCAGGAGGTGCCGCTCTTCGTCGGGGACCGGCCGCTCACGCCGGGGACGACCCTCGCCGACGCCGGTGTCCTGGACGGCTCGGTCATCGGGGTGGGCGCGCCGGCCGAGGTCAAGGGGGAGCCGCCCGGCGTGGTGGAGGTCCGGGTGGTCTCCGGGCCCGACGCCGGACGCGTCGCGCGCCTGGACCCGGGCGACTACCTCGTCGGGGACGACGAGGTCGCCGTGCTGACCGTGGACGCCGACGGGTACTGGGCGCGGATCCGGGTCATGCCCGACGGCACCGTCACCATCCTGTCCACGAGCGGCGGCTCGGGGTGCGCGCTGGAGGGCGACCCCGTCGACCCCGGCGCCGAATGGCCGCGGGGCGAGCAGCTCACCCTCGGCGGGACCCTGTTCGAGGTGTGGCCCAACCACCGGGCGGACGCCTCCGTGGTGCCCTCCGAGGACGGGACCGGTCTGGACTACAACCGGCCGCCCCGGCTGCACCCCGCCCCGACCAAGACGAAGTTCAAGCTGCCCAGCCCGCCCGAGCCGCCGGACCGGCCGATCGCGCAGCTGCTCCTGATGATCCTCATCCCGATCACCATGGCGGTCGGCGGCGCGCTCGTCATGAACCGCCCGCAGATGCTGCTCTTCGGCCTTCTCGCGCCGATCTCGGTGGCCTTCACGCAGATCATGCAGCGCCGCACCAGCAAGGTGCGCTACGAGAAGCAGCTCGCGGAGTTCGAGGAGAAGACCGAACGCGTCACCAAGGACGCCCGCGACGCCCTCGTCGCCGAACAGCGCCGCTTCCGTGACACCTGCCCCGACCCCGCCGCCGTCCTCCTGCTGGCGACCGGCCCGCGCTCACGCCTGTGGGAGCGGCGCCAGACCGACGACGACTTCACCCAGCTGCGCGTGGGTACCGGGAGCATCCCCTCCCAGGTGGTGCTCACCGATCCGACCAAGGACGAGCACCGCAGGGACGTCACGTGGGACATGCGCGACGTGCCCGTGAGCGTGTCGGTGAAGGACAACGGCGTCGTGGGCGTGGCCGGGAGCGGTGAGGGCGCCCAAGCCCTGGAGCGCTGGCTCGTCGCCCAGCTCACCACCCTGCACAGCCCGGCCGAGCTGCACCTGTACCTGCTGTCCATGGAGGGCGACCACAACCGCTGGCGGTGGACCCGCTACCTGCCGCACCTGCGCTCGGAGACGCCGCAGCTCTCCCTGAGCCGGATGGGCATCGACGCCACCACCTGCGCCCGCCGCATCTCCGAACTCCTCGTCATCCTGGAGTCGCGCACCAAGGCGCGCCGGGACGGGGCGGGGGACGATCCCGCGATCGTGGTCGTGCTCGACGGCGCCCGCCGCATCCGCTCCCTCCCGGGCGTGGTGCAGCTCCTGCGCGAGGGGCCCGAGGCCGGGATCTACGTCCTGTGCCTGGACGCCGACGAGCGCCTGCTGCCCGAGGAGTGCCAGGCGGTCGTCAGCATCACCCCGCACGGCATGCGGCTGCGCCGGACCTCCTACGACAACGTCGAGGACGTGCGCCCCGACGTCCCCTCCGCCGCGTGGGCCGACCGCCTGGGCCGCGCCCTGGCTCCCATGCGCGACAGCAGCGTCGGCGAGGGCGGCGGATCACTGCCGCGCAGCGCCCGGCTGCTCGACGTCATCGGCCTGGAACCGCCGAACGGCGAGGCCATCGCCGCGCACTGGGCGGGCGGCGGCCGCAGCACCGTCGCCACTCTGGGCCTGGGCCTGGACGGCCCCTTCGCCGTGGACATCCGCCGCGACGGCCCGCACGCGCTCATCGCCGGTACCACCGGTTCCGGTAAGTCCGAGCTGCTCCAGACCCTCGTGGCCTCGCTGGCGGCGGTCAACCGCCCCGAATCGATGTCCTTCGTGCTCGTCGACTACAAGGGCGGCAGCGCGTTCAAGGACTGCGTCGACCTGCCGCACACCGTCGGCATGGTCACCGACCTGGACACCCACCTGGTCGGCCGGGCGCTCGTCTCCCTCGGCGCCGAACTGCACCGCCGCGAGCACATCCTGGCCAAGGCCGGGGCCAAGGACATCGAGGACTACCTCGAACTGCTCGACCGCGATCCGCGCATGCCGCAGATGCCCCGGCTGATGCTGGTCATCGACGAGTTCGCGTCCATGGCGCGCGAGCTGCCCGACTTCGTCAAGGGCCTGGTCAACATCGCCCAGCGGGGCCGTTCGCTCGGCATCCACCTGGTGTTGGCCACCCAGCGCCCCGGCGGAGTGGTCACCAACGACATCCGCGCCAACACCAACCTGCGCATCGCCCTGCGGATGACCGACGAGAGCGAGAGCCGCGACGTCATCGACGCGCAGGAGTCCGCGCACATCGGTATCGACACGCCCGGCCGCGCCTATGCCCGGCTCGGTCACGCCTCCCTGCTGCCGTTCCAGTCCGGACGGGTCGGCGGCCGCCGCG
>NZ_ANBC01000606.1 GCF_000341125.1 Nocardiopsis lucentensis DSM 44048
GGTCAAGTGGTCGGACCTGGCCCTGCCCGCGCCGACCGCGGCCGAGTCCACGACGGAGACCGGCGATGTCGAGGTCACCGACCTGACCGTCCTGGTCTCCGCGGTGAAGGAGGCCGCCGAGCGGATGGGGGCGCGCCGCCAGCCCAGCCCGTGGCTGCCCGCGCTGCCCACCGGGCTCACCCTGTCCGAACTCCTGCGCGGCCGTCCGCCCGCCGCCGAGCCCGGACGGATCCGGCCAGCGCCGGTCGGACTGATCGACGTCCCCTCCCAGCAGCGCCAGTTCCCGTACACGCTCGACCTGGCCAAGACCGGGCACCTGCACGTCATGGGCTCCGGCCGTTCCGGCCGCTCCCAGACCCTGCGGACGATCGCCGCCTCCCTCGCACTGGCCCACCACCCCACCGACGTGCACATGTACGGCCTGGACTGCGGCAACGGCGCCCTGCTGCCGCTGGAGCGGCTGGCGGC
>NZ_ANBC01000607.1 GCF_000341125.1 Nocardiopsis lucentensis DSM 44048
GCGAGCGGGTCGTGCGCCTGCTCGGCCTGATCGGTGAGGAACTCGACCGCAGGCAGAAGCTGCTGGCCGCGCACGGGGCCGCCGACCTGGAGGAGCTGCGCGCGGCCGTGCCCGCCGCCGAGCGCCCGGCCCACATCGTGCTGTTCATCGACCGCCTGGACGCCTTCGAGCAGACCTTCGGCGAGTACAACTACGGCGCCCTCGTGGAGGACGTCACCACCCTCATGCGCGACGGCGCGGGCGTGGGTCTGCACGTCATCGCCACCGGCGACCGGGTCCTCACCCGGACCAAGTACTCCTCCACCACCGAGGAGCTCCTGGTCCTGCGCTGCAACGACCGCGGCGACTACGGCGCGGCGGGGCTCAACCACCGGGACCTGCCCGAGGAGGTCCCGGACGGCCGGGCCTTCCGCGCGGGCGACTCCATGGAGGTGCAGATCGCGCTCCTGACCAGGAACCTCCAGGGCGCCGCGCAGGCGGCGGAGGTGGGGCGCATCGCCGACTACGTGGCCCGCCGCCCCCAGGCCGGGGACGGACCGCGGCCCTTCCGCGTGGACGTCCTGCCCGACCAGATCGGCTACGCGGACATGGCCCGGTACCGCACCGAGCCCGCCCGGCCGCTCTCCGCTCTGTTGGGCGTGGGCGGCAACGAGCTGTCCGCGGTCAGCGCCGACCTCTCGCGTATCCCGACCTTCCTGGTCAGCGGGCCGCCGCAGTCGGGCCGCTCCAGCATGCTCACCACCATGGCCATGTCCCTGCTGGAGGCCGGGACCGAGCTGCTGCTCGTGACCCCGCGCGGCTCGCGCCTGACGGACCTGCGCACCCGTCCGGGCGTGCGGGCCGTCATCGACGCGGCCGAGCCGAAGCTGTCGCAGCTGCACGAGGCGCTGGGCAGGTTCCAGGCGGACACGGCGGTGGTGGTGGTCGACGACGCGGACCTGCTGCTCAACAGCGACCTGGGCAAGGAGTTCACGCGCATCGCCCGCGGCATGGTCGGCCCGGGGTGGGGCATCGTCGCCGCGGGCACCAACGAGACGCTCCAGGGCGGGTTCAACGGCTGGCACGTCCACCTCAAGCGCAACCGCGTGGGGGCGCTGCTGTCGCCGCAGAGCCAGGCCGACGGCGAAGTGCTGGGACTGCGGCTGCCCAAGGGCGTGTCCAGCCCCCGGCTGACGCCCGGCACCGCCTACCTGCACCTCGGTGACGGCCGCATCCAGCAGATCAAGGTGCCCCACCCGTGAGCGCGGCAGGGCCCGGAGGAGCCCCGCCCCCCGAACCGTGACCGACCGGCCTCCCGTGCCGGCGCCGGTCCGGGACGCTCTACTATCCGAATACCGGCACGACCCTCCCGGCCCACCCCTGCCCCGGGTGCCGTTCCCCTCTCCACTCGCCTCATCCGAACCAGGACCCGTCCCCAGTGAGCGCAACCCCCTCGTCCGTCAACCTGCCCACGACGGCCAGCGACCTGACGCCCTCCGACCCGACGCGGATCGGCCCCTACCGGCTGGTCTCCCGCCTGGGGTCGGGCGGTATGGGCGTCGTGTACGCCGCGCAGGACCAGCTCGGCGAGCTGGTCGCCGTCAAGCTCATCCACGCCGAGTACGCCGCCGACCCCGAGTTCCGTGCCCGCTTCACACGTGAGGTCGACCTGCTGCGCCAGGTCGGCGGCGCCTGCGCCGTGCCGCTGCTCGCGGCCGACACCGACGCCGAACGCCCCTGGCTGGTCACCCCGCTCGTGCGGGGCCTCACCCTCAGCGCCTACATGCGCAAACACGGCGCCCTGGACGAACGGCTCCTCCTCGGTCTGGCCGCCGGTGTCGCCGAGGCCCTCGCGCAGATCCACGCGGCCGGGGTCATCCACCGCGACCTCAAGCCCGCCAACATCGTCCTCTCGCCCGAGGGGCCCCGGGTCCTGGACTTCGGCGTGGCCCGCGCGGTCGACCAGACCGCGCTCACCCGCACCGGCGCCGTCATGGGGTCGCCCGGGTGGATCAGCCCCGACCACTACCAGGGCAGGCCCGCCAGCACCGCCGACGACGTCTTCGCCTGGGGCGCGCTCGTCTCCTACGCCGCGACCGGCCGTCCTCCGTTCGGCTCGGGCGACCCCGCCGCCGTGGCGCACCGGGTGATCAGCGGCGAGCCCGACACCGCCGGGTTCACCGGCCCCCTCGCCGACCTGGCCGCCCGCGCCCTGAGCAAGGAGGCGGAGGACCGCCCGACCGCGATGGAGCTGGTCAACGGCGTGATCGCGGTCGGCAACCCCGGGCGCGCGATCGCCCCCCTCCCCGACGCCTCGTCGGCGGGCGGGGCCATGGCCGCCCTGGTCGACAACAACTGGACCGGGGTGCAGACCGCCCCCGAGCGCGCGTTCACCGTGGCGCCGGAGAAGGGTTCGGGGGCCGGGCGCCGCGTCCTGCGCCTCGTCGGCGCCGGGGCGGCGGCGCTCGTGGTCCTCGCGGGCCTGGGCTTTGGCGGTGTGGCCGTCGCGCGGAACTGGGACGCGCTGCCCGTCGCGGCCTGGTTCGAGGACGCCCCCGACCAGTCGGCCGAGGAGGGCGAGGCCGGGGAGGAGGGCGACACCCGCCGCCCCGGCCCGGTGGGCGAGGAGCCCACCGAAGACGCCCCACCCTCCGAGGACCCGTCCGCCTCCCCGTCCGACGAACCCTCCGAGAGCGAGGAGGCCGACGCCGACGACGCCGACGGCGGCGGGGGGACGACCACCGCCATGGCCACGGTCGGCTCCGGGGTGAGCGCGGGCGGCGAACGCCCCTCCGGTGACCACGTGGTCGCCTTCCGGCCGGAAGGCGGTTCCGCCCGGTACGCGCTCCTCGACGGGGCCGACGTGACGTGCGCCTGGAGCTTCTGCCAGAGCCAGGGCGGAGGGGTCGCCAACGGGGCCTCCGGGACGGTCGCGTCCAGCCCCCGGGCGCTGACCGGCTACGTCAACAGCGGTGGCCGCACCATCGAGGCGCAGGTCACCTACACCACGGCCGAGGACGGCACGATCACCATCACTCGGCTGGTCGAGCAGCACCGCACCAGCGGCAGCGGGACCCCGCCGTGGTAGGCGGGCGAACACGCACGGACGGGAACGCCAGGAAGGACAGGAGAGCAATGCACAGGACCCTCGTACGCGGGGCCGCCGCCGCGCTGGCCCTCGCCGCGACCGTGGCCCTCGCCGCCCCGGCCCCCGCCACCGCCGCGAGCTACGGCGGCCAGTGCGGGGACGGGTACGGCGTGCTCGGCAGCGCCGACGTCTCCGGAGGCACGGTGTTCGTCACCTACAACTCCTCGGAGGGGAAGAACTGCGTCGTCACCGTCCGGAACAGCACGGGCAGCGCGATCAGCATGGACGCCGCGCTCAAGCTCAGCTCTGGCACGTCGTGGCAGACCGACCCGGGGCAGTGGCAGACCTATGCCGGGCCGGTGTACCTGTCGGCGGCGGGCCAGTGCGTGGACTGGGGCGGCTCGATCCAGGACAACTGGGTCGTGCGCAACGGGACGTTCTGCAGCTAGGCAGGGATTCTTCATCCTCGTCTTCGCCTGTCGCTCGTTCCTCGC
>NZ_ANBC01000608.1 GCF_000341125.1 Nocardiopsis lucentensis DSM 44048
CCCCGACACGATCTCGGTCCGCACGATCGTCCAGGCCAACGGCCAGAACGCGACGATCGCGGCGAGGCCGATCACGTAGAAGGCACCGAAGAACGGGGTCACCGCCGCCAGGCCCATCACGGCCAGGGCGACCGCCACCACGATCGTCATCGACCGGCCCATGATCTCAGCCCGAACGACGCCCGCGGCGAACGCCAGCGACCCGAGCAGGAAGGCGACGGTGCCGCCCGCCAGCAGCGTCAGCAACCACGGCTGCAGGGCCTGCACCAGCGCCAGGGTGTCGGCGCCCGTCGGGATCGCCGTCGCGACGGCCACCTCCATCCCCGCCAGCGCGGCGACGAGCACCCCGGCCACGATGACCAGGGGGAGCGCGAAGAAGCTCCACTGCTGCTCGCCCGCCTCCCTCAGCCGGCTGCGGAGCCCCTGGAAGGCCAGGACGAACAGGGCGAGGGCCCCGACCGTCAGCAGGTGTGCCATGGCCCACCGCATCGAGTCGGCCTCCATCGTCTGCACCACGACGTCCGAGGACAGAGTGGCGCCCACCAGGAAGGGGTGGTACAGGAGCACGGCCAGCAGGATCACCGGGGCGACGGCCATGGCGGCCACCCGGAACCAGTTGCGCGTGCGCGTGGACATCGTGCCCACCTCCGGTCCGAGACCCGGCCCGGGCGCCCGTGCGGCCCGGGCACAGACGGTTCTTCTCCACCCTACGACGACAGCTTCCTCCGGTACAGGTGGGACGGACCCGCGCTGACCTGGATCGTCCCAGGCGGCGGCTGAGCGGGAGCCGGTCGTCCCTCCGGCGCCGTGGTGTTCCCCGCCCATGGCTTCGCGACTCACGGTGTCCGTGGCGTTGCCCACGGTTCTCATCGGGGTAGGGTCGAGCAGGCGCACGTGATGCGCCACGAGGACGCGTCGGCGCCAGAGCGGGGATCTGTCGCCGCCGCGTGGCGGACACGGCCCGTTGGGGGTGCGGGGATATGGCGGACGCGCCCGACGGGGTGGCGGAGGGAACGCCGCGCGGCCGTACCCGGTGGCGCAGGTTCGCGTTGGTCGCTCTACCCGGCCTCGGGGCGGCGGGGCTGCTCGCCGCGATGGGTTACCAGGGGCTGCTCGCCGCCGCCTTCGCCGTGTCGGGGGACACGATCAAGGTCTCCGCCGACGTCCTGGACGCCCGGGGATTCACCCAGTTCGGCTCCTTCGACCAGACCATCGACGGCACCAGCCTCCCGGTCGCCGTCACCACCATGGAGTCGGTGGAGATCCACGGCCTGTGCCAGTCGACGCTGCTCGAGACGCCGCTCGGCCCGGTCACGGTCCGCATCACCGCGGGCCATGACGAGCCGATCACGGGCAGCTCGGTGGTGTTCGACGCGGAGGAGTTCACCGCCGACGTGGAGTTCACGAACGTCGAGATCGGCCGGGACGCCAGCACCCTGGACAAGGCGGTCGGCGGCCAGGGACCGCCCGGAGGGTTCGGCCAACAGGCCGACACCCTCCTCCTCGTCGACCTCCGGTCGAAGCTCAGGGCGATCACGGCCGCGCACCTGCGCCTGCCCGACACGCACTTCGCCGTCGGGTTCGACGTACCGGAGTGCTTCTGACCATGCCCGACCCCCTGGCCGTTCCGCGTACCGTCTCGCGCGGACTCCGCCGCCGCCTCCGGGCGGCCGTGCGCGGATTCC
>NZ_ANBC01000609.1 GCF_000341125.1 Nocardiopsis lucentensis DSM 44048
CCGCCGACCTGCTCCTCCTCGCGGCGCTCGCCGGTTCCTCGCACTACCTCATCGGTGCCCTGTCGATCGTCAACGGGCTGCTGAGCTGGGCGCGGCCCGACCACCACGCCTTCCACGGCGCTGTCGGGACCCTGCTCGCCCTGGCCTCGTTCACGACCTCGAACTTCGGCGGCTTCCTCCTCGGCATGCTGCTCGGGGTCATCGGCGGGTCACTCGTCCTCGCCTGGTCGGCGGACCCGCGTCAGGGCGGTCGGGGCGGCGCCGACGCGCCCGCCGGACGGGCCCGGGGCGGCTGGTCCGCGCGCCTCAGGTCAGCCGTTCGTCGATCCAGTCGAAGACTCTCTGCTCGAACACGGCGCGACCGGCCGGCTCACAGTGCAGACTGGCTCCTTCGTCGGTGGTGAACCGCACCAACTCGCTGGGGCCGGGCAGCGCGTCGTGGAGCTGTTCGGACTGCCCCGGCCAGAAGACCTCGCCGTCGGGCGCGGTGATCAGCAGCGGTGTGGTGATGCGGTCCACGACCGGTGCGAGTGTGTACCGGTCGAGCTCCGTGAACAGGTCGAACGGGGAGAGATCGCCGTACGGCTTGGACCGCCACCGCCAGATCGCGGCGCTGGCGGGGTCGGCGGCGATGCCCTCCCGCATGTACCGGTCGAAGGAGTCGCGCTCGCCCGCCTCCCACAGTTCGCGCATCTCCCGGGGTATGTGCCGCCACCACGAGGTCGACACGTCCGTCACGCCCGGGTCCGCGACGGCGGCGGCGATCCGGTGCTCGAACGCCAGCGCCCGGGGCACCCAGTATCCGCCCTGGCTGATACCGACCAGGGCGATCCGCTCCGGGTCGACGTCGGGCCGGTCGAGGAGGAAGTCGACGACCGGGGTGATGACGTGCTCCCAGTCGTGGCGGAACGGCACCTCGCGCAGGAACAGCATCGACTGCTGACCCGGCCCGTCGAACAGCAGCACGCGGTGGCCGCGCGCGACGGCGCCCGCGCCCACGAGCGACCACACGTCGGTGATCGCCCCGTCGCTGCCGTTGTTGACGATGACCGTCGGCAGCGGCCCGGAGCGGTCGGGCGGACTGAACAGGAATCCGGGCATGATGTCGCCCTCGTAGGGGATGGCGACGCGTTCCGCGGGAGGCACGGAGGCGGCGCCGAAGCGTTCGAAGCAGTCCCGGTGCTCGTGGAACACCGGGACGAGCCGTCCGGGGTCCTCGGTCGCGTCGACACCCACCAGCGCGGTGGCGAAGTACTTGGCGGCTCGGAGGTAGCCCTCTCCGGCGCTGACCCGCCGCCCCCGGGCGTCGGACCCCTCGGCCTCCCAGCGGATCCGGCGCGCCAGATCGGTCCACGCGGTGAACCACGCCTCGGCGTCACCGCCCGGAGTGATCCGGGCCGCCGTCGCGAGGACCTCCCCGACGTCGGCGGCACGGCGGTAGGCCGCCCCGAGCGCGAGCAGCGCCTCGTAGTCGAACTGGTCGTCGTCGAAGAGTCGAAGCCGCATCCGCCCACCCGCCGTCGGTACCGGCGGGGNGGTGCGTCCAACCGCCAGGTTAGGTCCGCACACCCCGCTGACCCGGGCAGGCGCGCCGCCGGCCGCGACGGGGGTTCCGGGAGGGGCGGACGGGGCCGCGCCCGGGCCGCGCCCGGGCGTGATGTGACCCGTGTCATACAGTGGGTGGCCAGGGGGCGGGAAAGCTCCGTGGCGGTGCCCGGGTGCCACGCACCACACCCCGGCGGGGCCGGGCCGAACGCCATTCTCTAACATTTTCTATTATGGACGTTGCTGAGAGAGGGGGCAGTGACCCTGCCCCCAACCTGGCCGAGGGGTTCCCCGAAGCCACCCGCGAGCGGTGGCGTGAACTCGTCGCGGGAGTGCTGCGCAAGAGCGGTGTCGCCGAGGAACGGCTCGTCGACACCCCCGAAGGGGTGCTCGCCACCCCCACCTACGACGGGTTCGAGATCGACCCGCTCTACACCGAGGACCCGGCCCCCACGGGCCAGGGCTATCCCGGACAGCCGCCCTTCACCCGGGGCTACCGCCCCGAGGGGACGGCCACGGACGGGTGGGACATCCGTGCCCGCCACACCGACACCGACCCGAAGACCCTCGCACGGCGCCTGCACGCCGACCTGATGAACGGCGTCGCCTCCCTGTGGGTCGGAGTCGGCGGCGACGCCCTGCCGACCGCGTCGCTCGGCGAGGCCCTCACCGACGTCTACCTCGACCTGGCACCCGTGGTCCTGGACCCCGGAGCCGACTACGCCGACGCCGCCCGGGCCCTGCTGGAGGCGCACGCCGAAGCCGGGGTCCCCGACGGCCGGATCATCTCCCACCTGGGCATCGACCCGTTGACCACCGCCGCCCGGGCGGGGGAGCGGCCCGACCTCGAAGGCCCCGTCCGATTCGCGGTCGAGTGCGCGGCGGGCCGTCCCGGACTCGGCCTGCTGATCGCCGACGGCACACTCGCGCACGAGGCGGGCGGCTCCGAGGCCCAGGAACTCGGTTCCGCGATCGCCGCCGGCACCGCCTACCTGCGCGCCCTGCACGAGGCCGGGATGGACCCGGCCGACGCCGCGCGCCGGATCGAGTTCCGCCTGGCCGCCAACGCCGACCAGTTCACGGTCATCGCCAAGCTCCGCGCCGTCCGCGCCATGTGGAACCAGGTCCTGGCCGCCTGCGGTCTGGCCGCCGACCAGCGCGCCATGCGCCTGCACGTCACCACCTCCGAGGCCATGACCACCCGCCGGGACCCGCACGTCAACATGCTGCGCACCACCGTCGCGTGCTTCGCCGCCGGGGTCGGGGGCGCCGACGCGGTCACCGTGGCCCCCTTCGACTCCGCCGTGGGCCTGCCCGACGACTTCGCGCGCCGGATCGCCCGCAACACGCAGTCACTGCTCATCGAGGAGTCCCACCTGGCCCAGGTCATCGACCCGGCGGGCGGCTCCTTCTACGTCGAGGCGCTCACCCGCGACCTCTACCGCGCCGGCTGGGCGTTCTTCCAGGAGTTGGAGGCCGAGGGCGGTGCCGCCGACGCCCTCGCCAGCGGACTGCTGCGCGAGCGCGTCGACGAGGTGTGGGAGCGCCGCCGGATCGACATCGCGCACCGGCGCGCACCGCTGACCGGCGTCAGCGAGTTCCCCGACCTCGACGAGGCACCGCTGGTCCGGCCCGCCGATCCGGTGCGCCTGCCCGTCGGCCCGCACCGGTCGAAGGGGTTCCCCGTCCGGCGCTACGCCCAGGAGTTCGAGGCCCTGCGCGACCGCGGCGACGCCCAGACCGGCGACACCGGACACCGGCCGACCGCCTTCCTGGCCACGCTCGGCCCGGTCGCCGCGCACACCGCCCGCGCCTCGTTCGCCGCGAACCTGCTCGCGGCGGGCGGCGTCGCGGTCGAGCGGCCCGGCCCGCTCGACGACGCCGACGCGGCCGCGCGCGCCTTCGCCGCCTCCGGCTGCCGGGTCGCGGTCATCTGCTCGTCGGACAAGGTCTACGCCGAGCACGCCGAGGCCACCGCCCGCGCGCTGAAGGGGGCGGGCGCCCGCCGCGTCCTGCTCGCCGGATCACCCCGGGACACCTACCGCGAGGCCGGGGTGGACGTCTTCGCCCACCAGGGCTGCGACGCGGTCGCCCTGCTCACCGACCTGCTGGACGTCCTGCTCACCGATCCCCCGACCCCGACCCGACCCGCGACCTCCGAGGGGGAGAACGCATGATCCCCGACTTCTCCCGGGTGGCCCCCGAGCCGCCCGAGTTCACCGGTGACGGAGCCGCCGCCTGGCGCGAGGCCGTCCAGGAGCGCGGCGGCAAGGCGGTCGACGCCCTGGAGTGGGAGACCCCCGAGGGCATCGCGGTCAAGCCGCTGTACACCCCCGCCGACCGGGCGGGCCTGGACTTCGTCGGCGGCCTACCGGGCATCCCCCCGTACCTGCGCGGGCCCTACCCCACCATGTACGTCAACCAGCCCTGGACCATCCGCCAGTACGCGGGCTTCTCCACCGCCGAGGCGTCCAACGCCTTCTACCGGCGCAACCTGGCGGCCGGCCAGAAGGGCCTGTCCGTCGCCTTCGACCTGGCCACCCACCGCGGCTACGACTCCGACCACCCCCGCGTGGCCGGTGACGTCGGCATGGCCGGGGTGGCGATCGACTCCATCTACGACATGCGCCAGCTGTTCGACGGCATCCCGTTGGACCGCATGAGCGTGTCCATGACCATGAACGGCGCGGTGCTGCCCGTCCTGGCGCTGTACATCGTCGCCGCCGAGGAGCAGGGTGTGTCCCCCGAGCAGCTGTCGGGGACCATCCAGAACGACATCCTCAAGGAGTTCATGGTCCGCAACACCTACATCTACCCGCCGCGGCCGTCGATGCGGATCATCTCCGACATCTTCGCCTACACCTCGCAGCGGATGCCGCGGTTCAACTCCATCTCCATCTCCGGCTACCACATGCAGGAGGCCGGGGCCACGGCCGACCTGGAGCTGGCCTACACCCTCGCCGACGGCGTGGAGTACATCCGCGCCGGTCAGCGCTCCGGCCTGGACGTCGACCGGTTCGCGCCGCGCCTGTCGTTCTTCTGGGCGATCGGCATGAACTTCTTCATGGAGGTCGCCAAGCTGCGCGCCGCCCGCCTGCTGTGGGCGCGCCTGGTCAGGGACCTGGGGGCGGTCAAGGACAAGTCGCTGAGTCTGCGCACCCACTCCCAGACCTCGGGGTGGTCGCTCACCGCCCAGGACGTGTTCAACAACGTCGCCCGCACCTGCGTGGAGGCGATGGCCGCGACCCAGGGGCACACCCAGTCCCTGCACACCAACGCCCTCGACGAGGCGCTCGCCCTGCCCACCGACTTCTCCGCGCGCATCGCCCGCAACACGCAGCTGCTGCTGCAGCAGGAGTCCGGCACCACGCGGGTGGTCGACCCGTGGGGCGGCAGCTACTACGTCGAACGGCTCACCCAGGAGCTGGCCGCCAAGGCGTGGGCGCACATCCAGGAGGTGGAGAAGGCGGGCGGCATGGCCGCGGCCATCGACGCCGGTCTGCCCAAGATGCGCATCGAGGAGGCCGCCGCGCGCACCCAGGCGCGGATCGACTCGGGGCGTCAGCCGGTGATCGGCGTCAACAAGTACCGGCCCGACACCCACGACGAGATCGACGTGCTCAAGGTCGACAACGCCGAGGTGCGCGCCCAGCAGCTCGACAAGCTCCGCCGTCTGCGGGAGGAGCGCGACGAGACGGCCGTGCGCGCCGCCCTGGACGCGCTCACCGAAGCCGCCGGGCGCGAGTCCGTCGCCGACGAGTCGCTCACCAACAACCTCCTCGCCGCCGCCGTGGACGCGGCCCGCGCCAAGGCCACCGTGGGGGAGATCTCCGACGCGATGGAGAAGGTGTTCAGCCGTCACTCCGGTCAGATCCGTACCATCCAGGGTGTGTACAGGGACGAGGCCGCCGGAAGCGGCGACGCGGCGGGGCTGATGGAGCGGGTCGGCGCCCGTGTCGACGAGTTCGCCGAGACCGAGGGGCGCCGCCCCCGCATCCTGGTCGCCAAGATGGGCCAGGACGGGCACGACCGGGGGCAGAAGGTCATCGCGACCGCCTTCGCCGACCTGGGCTTCGACGTCGATGTCGGCCCGCTGTTCCAGACCCCCGCCGAGGTGGCGGTCCAGGCCGTGGAGGCCGACGTCCACGTGGTCGGGGTGTCCTCGCTCGCGGCCGGGCACCTCACGCTGGTCCCGGCGCTGCGGGAGGAGCTGGCCAAGCTCGACCGCGAGGACATCATGATCGTCGTCGGCGGCGTGATCCCCCCGGCGGACTTCGAGCCGTTGCGGGAGATGGGCGCGTCCGCGATCTTCCCGCCGGGGACGGTGATCGCGGAGGCCGCGATCGACCTGCTCGACCAACTGGAGGAGCGGCTCGACCATCGGGAAGGGGAGTGAGCGTGGCCGATGACGGCACGGCCGCCACGACGCGCGGCCGTGGACGCCGACCGGTGGACGTGGACGCCCTCGCCGAGGGGGTGCTGGCCGGGCATCGGCCGACCCTGGCGAGGGCGATCACCCTCGTGGAGTCCCGCCGCCCCGACCACGCGCGGGCCGCCCAGGAGCTGCTGGTCCGGTTGCTCCCGCACACGGGCAAGGCGCGGCGGGTCGGGATCACCGGGGTGCCCGGGGTCGGCAAGTCCACCTTCATCGACGCGCTCGGCGGGCGGCTCACCGCGGCCGGTCACCGGGTGGCGGTGCTGGCGGTCGACCCCTCCTCCACCCGGACCGGCGGCAGCATCCTCGGTGACAAGACGAGGATGGCCCACCTGTCGGTGGACCCCAACGCGTTCATCCGCCCCTCGCCGACGGCGGGCACGCTGGGCGGGGTCGCCCGGGCCACCCGGGAGACCATGCTGCTCATGGAGGCCGCCGGGTTCGACGTGGTGCTGGTGGAGACGGTCGGCGTCGGCCAGTCCGAGGTCACCGTGGCCGCGATGGTCGACTGCTTCGTCTTCCTCACCCTCGCGCGCACGGGCGACCAGCTGCAGGGCATCAAGAAGGGGGTCCTGGAGCTGGTCGACGTGGTCGCGGTGAACAAGGCCGACGGACCGCACGCCGACGACGCGCGCCGGGCCGCCCGGGAACTGTCCCGTGCGATGCGCCTGCTCCAGCCGGTGCACCCCGACTGGCGCCCGCCCGTGCTGACGTGCAGCGCCCTGACCGGGGACGGGCTGGACGAGGTGTGGGAGACCGTGGTCGAGCACCGCGCCGTGCTGGAGCGCGGCGGCGGGCTGGCCGAGCGCCGCAGCCGCCAGCGGGTCAGCTGGATGTGGGACCAGGTGCGCGACCAGGTGATGGACACGTTCCTGCGCGATCCGGGGGTGAGCGAGCTCATCCCGCGGTTGGAGGAGGAGGTACGCTCCGGGGAGACCACCGCGACCCTGGCGGCGCGTGGACTCGTCGAGTCCTTCACGCGAACGATCACACGGAGTGAGCGTTCCTCGGACGAGTGAACCGAAAGTGACGGTGAGTAGTGTGACGCCGGCCACGGGCTTTTCACGGGCGGAAAAACCGGCTCTCATGTCGTGAAATAACACGGTGTCAACGGGCGAAAACGGACGTGCTGGTCCAGGTTCGTGCCCAAGAGGCGAAAATTTCTTCTCCGATGGCATTCCCGAACGGCCCGTTCGCCTATACCGTGTGTGTCCAACGACTTACCAGACTCGCGGACGCGCCAGCTTCGTCCCCTCGGTGGTCGGCTCTGTGGGAGTGGGGCCGATCGCCGACGGCGCGGTCCGCCAGTCTGCGTATGGTGAGACGAAGGGACCCCCGCCATCCGACGTGGGGCCGGGAGGAGTGATCGTGCACAGGCTTGGACTGAGCACGCGAGTAGACAGCCGCAGTGTCATCGTCGCGATCGAGGGTGAGCTCGACATCGCGACCGCCGCCGACCTCCAGCAGCACATCGAGTCCGCGATCGACGACCACGGGTCGTTCCTGATCCTGGACCTGTCCGCCCTGGACTTCATGGACTCCAGCGGACTCAACGTCATCATCAACGCCTACCGAACCGTCCGTGAACAGGGCGGCTCCCTCGCGCTGGCCGCGTTGAACGAGCGCGTCACCAAGGTCGTCCGCCTGGTCGGCCTGCACCGCCAGGTCCCGGTCCACCAGACCGTGGCCACCGCCATCGCCGCCATGGACGCCCTGGAGGCCAAGCGTCAGGCTGGGTAGTCTTCGGGAGCGTGACCCGACTCCTGCCCTCCAGTCCCATCGATCTGTCGTGGGACCACAACAGCCACTATCACGGTCATCTCCTCCGCCAGGTGCCCTCTGGCCGGAGCCGTGCCCTCGACGTCGGGTGCGGTGACGGGCGGTTCGCCCGGGCGCTGGCCCAGCGCGGCCTGACCGTCGACGCCGTGGACGCGTCGGCGGACATGGTCGGGCTCGCCCGCGAACGGACGCCGCCCCGCCTGCCCGTGCGCTACCAGCACGCCCGTCTGGAGGAGGCCGAGCTCGCCCCCGAGGGGTACGGCTTCGTCAGCGCCATCGCCAGCGTGCACCACATGCCCCTCGGCCCGACCCTCGAACGGCTGTCCTCCCTCCTGGAACCCGGCGGGACCCTGGCCGTCCTCGGCCTCTACCGCGAGGAGGGGTGGGGAGACCTCGCCGCCGGCCTGGTCGCGCTCGGGCCGCAGTGGGCGATCGGTCTGGGGCTGCGCGCGGCCCGACTCGCGACGGGCACACCCGACCTGGCGCGGATCTGTGACGGCGCCGAGAGGATGCCCATGCGCGACCCGGAGACGAGCCTGCGGGAGATCGGCGCCACCGCCGCACGGCACCTGCCCGGAGCGCACCTGCGCCGTCTGCTCATGTGGCGGTACTCGCTGGTGTACACCCGTCCGGAGTAGGGGCACCGGGGACGCGCGTGCCCGGGACCGGGCGGATCGTCGTCCCCCCTTTCTAGGCTGGCCGCGACCGGCCACCCCCTACCGAGAGGACGACGACCGTGCTCATCATCGCCGGAAGCATCAGTGTGGATGCGTCGGACCGCGACGCCTACCTCCGGGGCTGCTCCGCGATCGTGGAACGGGCCCGTTCCGCGCCGGGGTGCCTGGACTTCGCGCTCTCCGCGGACCTGCTCGACCCCGCGAGGATCAACATCTACGAACGGTGGGAGTCCGAGGCCGACCTGGAGCGCTTCCGGGGTTCCGGATCCGCCGAGGACCAGGAGGGGGAGATCGTGTCGGCCTCGGTGGCCCGGTACGTCGTCTCCTCCGTCGGGGCTCCCTGACACCGGGCCCCCGCTCAGTCGGAGCGGTCGGCCGGTTCGGTGACGCGTCCGGTCACCTGGCCGTTCCCGCCTTCGTCCACCCGCCCGTTCCCGGCCCGGGTGCGGTCGAGTTCGGCCTTGAGGTCGACGACCAGCGACCGGAGTTCGCGCAGCTCCACCCTCGTGAGAGCGTCCTCGGCGTCCCTCTTCTCACCCTCGATGGTCTTGACGAACCAGGAGGCCAGGACGCCGGTGATGACACCGAGCAGGGCGATGCCCACGATGAACAGGCAGATCGCGATCAGCCGTCCCGTGTCCGTCACCGGGTAGTGGTCGCCGTAGCCGACCGTGGAGATCGTCACCAGGGTCCACCAGGAGGCGTCGCCGATGGTGGTGATGTTGGCGCCCGGGGCGTCGCGCTCGGCCTTCAGGACGGCGAGCGAGGCCACGAGCAGGATGATCACGGTGAGCGTGGCGGTGTAGAGCACCACGTTCCCGCGCGCGGACACCGACAGCTTCCGGTGCAGGATGGACACCACGCTGAGCAGCCGCACCAGCCGCAGGGGGCGCAGCATCGGCAGCNAGGTCGAGGAGGTTGGCGCGGACGAACGCCCACCGGTCCGGGGCCAGGTACAGGCGGGCGGCGTAGTCGACGGTGAACGCGAACCAGACCACCCACGCGGCGGCGGAGCAGGCGTCCTGCCACTGTTCGGACAGGTCGGCGTCGAGGATCGGCCAGGCGTAGGCGGCCAGGAAGCCCACGGCCAGGGCGAGCAGGGGCCACTCGGTGGCGTTCTGCCACCGTTCGAGACGTTCGGGGCTGCGGGCGTCGGTGCGTGTCTGGGGTTCGTCCACGGTCATGATTCGATCAGCCTCGGATGGACTCGGGGAAACGCGCAGGTCGCGATGGGGTTGCTCTTACCGCTGGCCGGGTTGGGGACCCTGTGGCGGCTGGGGTCCCGTGGGTCCCTGGGGCCGTTGGGGACCTGATGGGGCCTGAGGCTGACCGGGGTGCTGGGGGCCGGTCGGTGCCTGCGGCGGCTGGGGTTGCTGGGGCGCCTGGAACCGCTGCTGGGGAGCGCCCGGGGCCTGGTGACCGTACGGCTGACCCGGGTGGCCCGGGTGGTGCGGTGGGACGTGGTGGCCCTGGGCGGGCTGGGGTTGCGGGAATCCGTGCGGTGACGGGGCGGTGGGCTGACCCTTGCCGCGCGCGCTGAGCACGGCGAACAGCAGCAGACCGATCGCGATGGTCACCAGGACGGGGCGGACGATGTTGTAGGTGGCGACCAGCCCCATGTACGGCATCGGTCCCCCGGCGACCGTGTTCCCGAACGGAGCCAAGATGGCGAAGTCGTACCAGATTCGCCACCCGATGATGGCAACCCCGCACAGGGCGAGCAGTCCACCGCCAGCGAAGATGAGCCCCTTGCCGCTGGGTGACCCGGCGGCGCGCACCAGCGCGATGACGCCGGGTACGAGGTGCGCCGCGATGGTGAACAGGATGCTGAGAACGAGGTAGATCATGATTGGCTCCGCTGTCGTTGTCGGCGAGGTCAGCGCTTGACCACGGGACCGGTCTGGTGGGGGCCCTGGGGCGGTCGCGGTGCACCTGGTGTGGGGCTGACGGCGGGTTTCGCGTGGCGGCGCGTGGCGGCGAACACCAGGAGGATGATCCCGGCGCCGAACAGGGCGAAGGACAGGTAGGAGATGAAATCGATCACGAGACCGGCCGCGTTGAAGCCGAGATACGGGCCGATGAACGAGTGGATCGGGATGGACCAGAGCGCGAGAATCAGGTCGGTGGCCCCGCTGACCAGGACGAGAGCGCCGCTGGTCAGAGTGAGGCCCTTGCGGCCCACCGGGGCCATGGGGCCGCAGACGATGATGCCGATGCCCGTGAGCGAGGTCAGGACCGGGCCCACCAGGAACGGGAGAGGGACGGAGTTCACGGGGCTCCTCGGGGAACGGTGACGCGGGAGGCATGGGGCCGTGGTGCGCACCCGAGGGTAGTCGCCCGCCTCGAGCAGGGTCGATAGTCAGGCCGGATGTGGCCGGACCCCGGCGCGGGTTCGCGTTCGTCCTAGTCGAAGACCTCGATCGGGCATCGGGCCGCACCGCTGCGGGCTATGCGGGCATCGCTGGTGACCAGCGTGCCTCCCAGGGCTTCGGCCAGTGCCACATAGGTGGCGTCGTAGGCGGACAGGTTCGCGCGGAGCACCCTCACACGGGGCCACAGGGGAAGCGCGTCGTATCGGTCGATCGGCAGCCGTCCATAGGCGAGCATCGCCGCGTCCGCCTGGTCCGGCGTGATCTTCCCGCCGCGAGCCATGCCGAGGAGTGCCGACATGACCTCGGTGTCGAGAAGGTACGGGGCGCACAGGATGTCGTCTTCGGCCACCCGGTCGGCCACAGCCGAACCGACCGGGCCGACCGCTGTCAGCATCTCGACGAGCGCTGAGTGGTCTATGACGATCAACGCCCGGCTCGCCCTTCATCGATGGCGGTCAGGACGTCGGAGACGGTCACATCGGACTGGGTGGTACGACGGGCGGCCTCCACGGCGTCGGCCAGGGTGGGCTTGGAGACGTCACGGGTGAGCACGGTGCGGGCGTACGCCTGGAGGGACTGACCGGCCTTGGCGGCGCGGATCTTCATCTCCCTGACGACTTCTTCCGGCATGTCGCGGATGGTGAGAGCAGTCATGAAAGCATTCTATCTCCATTGAAAGCATGATGCATTCAAAGGCGGGCGAGGCCGCCGGGGTAGACACGGTGCTCCCAGAACACGAGCGGGCGGGGTTCCTCGGTGACGGTGCGCATCAGACGGCCACCGCCGTCCGGGTCCGGGCGGCGAACGAGGGATGGTCGGGCGCGAGGAGATCGCCCTCGGGGATCGTCCGGGGCGCGGGGACTGGGGCGGCGGCCTGCTCCGGAGCGGGCATCGGCGCGTAGCGGCGGACCCGGGTGGAGCGGCGTCGGCGTGCGGCGGCAGCGGAGTGGCGTCCGCGCGCGGGGGTGAGGAGGGCCCTCAGGATCTCCAGGGTTGGGCGCAGGAGGGCAGGGATAGAATAGGCCATGTCGGCAATCTTTCGGTTAAAGAGTTGAGTTGCTGGCCACGGCCCCGGATGTCTTTCAAACGTCGCGGGGTCTTCGTGTGTGCGGTTGTGGTTGGGACACAGATTAGGGGAGTTCGGGGGGAGGGGCGAACTTTTTGGCGGGAAAGGTGGGTCGGGAGAACCAGGTTTCTCGTTGTGCCAGTTCAGGGCGGGTGGGGAGAAGAACCAGCCTGTTTTGTCTTGATGGTTTTATTGGTGATGTTTGCCTGAATTGGTGTGCTGCGTGGAGTGCCCGTGAAAGCGAAAGGGGCGCCTCCTCCGAACGGAGGGGCGCCCCTGGTGCGTGTGGTGCTCAGCCGTGCCGCTTGAGGGAGTCCACGAGGGAGGTCCACTCGGTGGTGCTGAACGTGAGGTGCCCGCGTTCTCTGTTCTGGGTGTCACGGATCAGGACGGTCTGGGGGGTTTCGTTGACCTCTACGCAGCTCTGTTCGCGCATGCTGTAGCTCGACTTGTGCCAGCTGTTCACAGTGCCTGCCTCATCTCTTTCAACTTCCGTGCCGAAGCGTCCGGAGGGAGCGCCCACGCTTGGAGCCTGCTGAAGACCGCCTCCAGGTCGCGGATCTCACGGACGTCGTCAAAGAGGAGTTCCCCGACCGGGTGCTCCACGCACAGGACGGCCTGCTCGTCCCCGATGTATATCAACCTGAATGGACCGATGATCCAGGCGAGGTCGGGTACCCCTGCCGGGAGGATCTGAAAGGTGATCGCGGCTTCCTGGGACTCCTGGATGAGCCGGTCGATCTGCTCGCCCATGATCTCGGGCGGGATCGGCAGCGAGAGCGCGGTCTCGGCCATGATGATGTTGAGGAGCAGACCGGCGTCCGTCTTCAGATCCGCACGCCACGATGCCCGGGTGTCGATGACGTTCTGGATGCGCTCCTCCGGCGCGCCTGGCACCGCTTGGGAGGTCAGCACCCGCGCGTACTCGGAGGTCTGGAAGAAACCCGGCACCACCACGGGATGGAAGAAGCGGATCTCGCGGGCGCGTTTATCGTAGTCACGGGACTGCCGATACCACTCGGGCTCCGTCCTCGCCTTGAGCACGTCCCCCCACTCGCGGAGCAGGGCGCCGTTCGTACGCAGCGCACTGTCCAGCGTGGTCACCACGTCCCCGTTCGGGGCTCTTGTCGCCTTCTCGATCTTGCCGAGATAGGACGCTGACCAGCCGGTTCCCTTCGCGAGTGCGTTGAGCGAAAGCCCCTGCTGCTTGCGCAGCCGCTTCACTCGCTGCCCGAACCTGACCCACTCCGGCTTCTGAGGCTCGTCCATGCGTACAGCCTGTCAGTGAACGCGTACGCGTACGTACGGAAGTCCCCAGATCCCCGCCATCCCGTAGAACCGCTTCCCCCGCGTCCGGCCCCTGCCACAGCCTGAGGAACGAGGAAGTCCCGGCGATCGCTTCAACGGCCCCGGGACCCGGTTCACACCCGCGCTCTCAGGACGACAGGTACGAACATGAACGAGGCTACTCCGCGACGCGAGCCCGCGACGGGCGTCCCCCGCCAGCGCACCGCGATCGTCCCACCGCCCCGGCGGCTGAGCTTCGCCGATCCCCACCGGTGCGGGATCGTGCTCGGTCACGACCCGGGCCACGTCCTTATCGCCCGTGTGTGGGCGCACCAGATCGCCCGCACCACGCCCAACGCGGCCTTCCCTCTGGTCGCGGTGGCCAGCGAACTGGTGACCAACGCCCACCGGCACACCCGGTCCGGCGATCCCGGCGGGGCCGTGACGGTGGTGGTCGAGCGCCGCCGCCACGTCCTCATCCTGACCGTCACCGACAACGGTCCCCGCCCCGGCCCGACGATTCCGGTGCCCCGGATCGAGGAGGGAGGGGACCCGCTGCGGGGCGGCGGATTCGGACTCCGCATCGTCGACGCCCTGGCGTCGTACTGGGACTGGAGCGGTTCGGCGGGCGGCCCGCTGACCGTCCGCGTGCTCCTGGAGCGGGACGTCGCCCCCGGACTCCTGGCGGTCGTCTAGACCGCCGTCCGCCCCTGCCGGAGGGGGAGGGGCGGACGGCGCCGTTCGGCGGTCCGTGAGCACACGCGGATCGCCCGTGCCACGAACCGCCCCCGTCAACGGATTCCTTCAGGGACGCTCGGGCCGACGTCTACGGGGTTTCGGGACCGCGGCGCTCCGTCCGCTCAGCGGCACTGGTCGTCGACGTACCCCTCGAAGTCGGGGAACTCCTCCCCGGCCAGCCGGAGGATCTCCCGCCACGGCCGCCGCGAGTCCGGGGCGTGGCGCTCGGCGATCGCCACCGCGTCGGGATCGACGCCCTCGGGCTCCTCGTCGTAGGCGACCTCGCACGGTCCGATCCCCTGGGCCAGCAGCCACAGGAAGGACGCCAGGTCCGCGGCCATCACCGCGGTCTGCCCCTCCGACCCGAGGTACACCACGGGCTGCTCCGTCAGGGGCCGCCCCTCCCGGACCAGCCACAGGCCGACGTAACCGCCCGCGCCCTCCATCCCGAAGAAGCGGAACTCGCTCCCGTCGGCCTCATCGTTGCCGGTCCACTGCCGGTACCACCACGCGGTGTCGTCGGGATCCTCGAACCGCTCGTACATCTCGAACTCGGGTGGGCCGGTGGCCCCGATCCGGGCGAGGTCGGCCAGCATCGGGGGGAAGGCGAGATCGGGCATGGCCGAAAGCTACCGCCCCGTAGGGACATCCCGCCTCAGGACGGTCGGCGGGGGTCACCATAATGACGGGATGAGCGAACACGCGGACCTTCCCGAAGCAGTCGACGCCAAGGCACTCCTCGCCCTCTCCGAGGGCCACCACGAACGCACCATGCGGTTCCTGGGCACCAGCGAGATCAGCGGTCACCTCGTCAAGGCCTACGCCCTGGAGGCGCCCGGGCGCACCGTGACGGACGGGGACGAGGACGAGGCGCTGCGGATCGCGGAGGGCCACCTGTCCCTCGGCGAGTCCCGGGGCTCCCTCGGGCTGGCCGTGGTCATCGCGCACGCGGGCGGCGACGGCGACTACGTCCTCGTCCACAGCTGGATCGAGGGCCACATGTCCGACCTGGCGATCTTCACCGGTCCGGCCGGACGCCCCGACCTGCTCCGGCCGGGGCGCGTGGGGCTGGCGCCCTGCGTCTGGGAGGCCGAGATCCTGGCGCACGAGCGCGACGTGTTCGCCTGGCACGTCCTCGACGGCGAGGGGGACGTGTCCGACCGGCTCACCACGTGGTCGGAGGACGTCATCGAGGGCGCGTCCCGGTGAGCGCGGCGAACGTGCGGCGCGCCCGCCCCGAGGACCTGCCGCGCGTCGCCGCGCTGGCGGCCGAGCACGCCGCCTACGAGAAGGCCCCGCCGCCCGCCCCGGACCTCGCCGAACGGCTCCCCCC
>NZ_ANBC01000610.1 GCF_000341125.1 Nocardiopsis lucentensis DSM 44048
GCGAGGTCGTCGGGTACGCGACCTGCTCCCCGGAGGTCTCCACCTGGGACGGGTGCGAGTACCTGCACATGGACTGCCTCTTCCTGCGCGACGGGACCCGGGGGGCGGGGCTCGGCGCGCGGATCATGGACGCGGTCGCGGACACGGCACGCGGGCTCGGCCTCACCGAGGTGCAGTGGCAGACCCCGGTCTGGAACGAGGACGCGATCCGCTTCTACGACCGGCTCGGGGCGCGCGCGAAGGAGAAGCTGCGCTACACGCTCCCGGTCGCCGCGGACGGGGACGCGTAGCCGACGGCGAGCGGCTGGCCGGGGTCCCGGTCACGCCGGCGGCGGGAGGGCGCGTTCGAGGGCGTCCCGGGACTCGCTCCTGGCCGTGATCGCGGCCAGGCCCTCCCGCGCGGCCGCGAGGCGCCCGGGTCTGAGGACGCGTCTTGGTGAGCTGGACCCGGATCAGGCGAGGACGACGCGCGTGCCGCCCTCGGCCAGGACGTCGAGGACCTCGGCGAACAGGTCGTAGGGTCGACCGTCCGGTCCCAGGGCCCGGGACAGGTGCTCGCGTGCGGTCGCGGCGTCCCGCCACAGCAGGGTCGCGGGGGCGGTGCGGCCGAGGCCGCCGCGCAGACAGTCGACGATGGCGTCC
>NZ_ANBC01000611.1 GCF_000341125.1 Nocardiopsis lucentensis DSM 44048
CCTCCAGGTCCAGTGCCCGCCGGGTGCCCTTCGCCAACGCCGCCCGCAGCCGGTCACCCGGGGCGAGTCCCCGCAGGACGAGCGGGGGCGCCGCCCGCTCGGGCGGCAGGACACGGGCGAACTCCCGGCAGGAGCCCAGCCACCGGTGCTGGTCGTGCACCCGGACGGCGCCCCTGTACCCCTCGGGCGGGCCCTCGTGGTCGTCCAGCCCGGTGAGCACGAGACCGCCCGCCCCGGGGTGCCGCCCGAGGCTCTCCGCGTCCTTCAGGAGCCAGGGACCGAGCTCCTCGTCCTCCGGCACCAGCCACACCCGGTCCCCGACCCAGCCGCGTGCCCCGGCGCCCTCCGGTCCCCAGTCGAACAGTTCGTACGTTCCACGCCGGGGTTCCCCGAACAGCCCGTCCACCTCCGCGCACACGCCCCAGACGTGGCCGTGCTCCGTCTCCGCCAGTTCGTACCGCCCGTGTCGGCGGCGGTCTCCATTCCCACGCACGACGGGAATCATGCCGCACCGGGTGTCACGCCGGCGGCGGGAGGGCGCGTTCGAGGGTGTCCCGGGACCCGCTCCCCGCCGCGATCGCGGCGAGGACCTCCCGCGCGGTGGGAGCCACGGCACACGCCCGCTCCTACCGGCGGTTCGCGTCCTGGGCGTCCACGTGCTCCCGGAAGCGCGGGAACTCCTCCCGGGCCAGTTCGAGGATCTCCTCCGGGCCGCGACGCGCGCGCGGGGCGTGCCGCTCGGCCACCGCGACGACCTCGGGGCTGGTGCCGGTGGGACAGGGCTCCTCCCCCAGGGCCACGAAGGGGTGGACCCCGTACGCCAGCAGCCACAGGTAGGAACCGAGGTCGGGGGCCATGACCGCCAGCTCCCCCTCGGAGCCGACGAAGACGACGGGCTGTTCGGTCAGGGGCCGCCCCTCGCGGACCAGCCACAGACCGACGAACCCGCCGCCCCCCTCCATCGCGAACAGGCGGAACTCCCGACCGTCGGCCTCGTCGTTGTCGGTCCAGGACCGGAACCACTGCGCGGTCTCGTCCGGGTGCCCGAACCGCTCGAACAGCTCCAGGTCGGCCACCAGGCGGCCGGTGACCCGCACGAGGTCGGCCAGCATCGGGGGAAACTCCAGCTCGTCCATGCCGGAAAGATAGCCCGGCCCGCGGACACCTCCGCCGCCGTTTCGTGACCGATGACGGGCAATCCGACCACGGTGGTCGCTCCGAATCCCCCACACCCCATGAGAGGACGAGCGGAGAGGACGCATGGTCACCGGCCAGAACACATCCGCGCGCAGGCGGGTCGCGGTCATCGGCGCGGGTGTCGCCGGACTGACGGCGGCCCACGTGCTGCGCCACGACTTCCAGGTCACGCTGCTGGAGGCGGACGACCGCCCGGGCGGACACGCGCACACGCACCGGGTCGGCCCCGCCCCCGGGACCTGGGTCGACAGCGGCTTCATCGTGCACAACCGCCGCACCTACCCCCGGCTGCNGTGGCCACCCGGCCCACCGAGATGAGCATGTCCGTCAGCTGCGACGGCTGCGGCCTGGAGTACGCGGGCGCGCGCGGCCCGCTCGCCCTGCTGCCCGGCCGCTCCGGGCGCGGTCCCGCCTTCGCGCACATGCTCACCGAGATCCCCCGCTTCCACCGCGCCGCCCGGCGCGTCCTGCGCGTGCGGCACCACGTCGGACCCCGGGAGCCCACGCTCGGCGACTTCGTCCGCGCCCACCGCTTCCGCCCCTACTTCGTCGCGCACTTCCTGCTGCCGCTGGTGTCGGCGGTCTGGTCGTGCCCGTCGGGCACCGCGCTGGACTACCCCGCCCGCTACCTCTTCGCCTTCCTCGCCAACCACGGCATGCTCGGCGTGTGGGGCTCGCCCGAGTGGCGGACGGTCTCGGGAGGCTCACGCGTCTACGTGGAGCGGCTGGTCGAGAACCTGCACAGCGTCCGCACCGGAGCGCGGGTCACCTCCCTGGCGCGGACCCGCTCGGGGGTCCGGCTGCGGGTGAACGGCGAGGAGGAGGACTACGACGCGGCGGTCGTCGCCACCCACGCCGACCAGGCACTGGAACTGCTGGAGGCGCCCACCCCCACCGAGCGCGAGGTGCTCGGCGCCTTCCGCTACTCCCGCAACCGCACCCTGCTGCACACCGACACCTCCGTGCTCCCGCGCGACAGCGGCACGTGGTCGAGCTGGAACCACCGCCTGGCCTCGTGCGACCCCGACGGCGACCCGGTGCGCGTCAGCTACCACATGAACCGGCTCCAGCGCCTGGACGGCGCGGAACAGTACGTCGTCACGCTCAACGACGACGGCGCGGTCAAACCCGACGCCGTCATCGCCGGGATGGACTACGCCCATCCCGTCTACACCCCGGAGTCCGTGGCCGCGCAGCGCCGACTGGGGGAGCTGAACGACGGCCTGGTGGCCTTCGCGGGCGCCCACCACGGCTGGGGGTTCCACGAGGACGGGTGCCGCTCGGGCGTCGTGGCGGCCGCGAGCCTGGGGGTGCGCTGGTGAACACGGTCCCGGTTCCGGCCCTGTACGAGGCCACCGTCCGCCACGTACGCGCCGAACCGGTGCGCAACGCCTTCGCGTACGGCACCTACTACTGGCTCGTCGACCTCGACGACGTCCCGCGCCCCCGGTGGCCCCTGCGGCTGTGGTGCGACTTCCGCGCCGCCGACCACGGCGCCGGCGGGGCGCCGACCCTGCGCGCCGACCTCGAGGCCTTCCTCACCGGGCACGGTGTCGACCTCGGCGGCGGCCGGGTCCTGATGCTCGCCCACGCGCGGGTGCTCGGCCACGTCTTCAACCCGCTCACCGTCTACTGGTGCCACGGCCGCGACGGCTCCCTCCGGTGCGTGGTCGCCGAGGTGCACAACACCTACGGAGGCCGCCACCGCTACCTCCTGGAGACCGACGCGCGGGGCCGCGCGGAGGCGGACAAGGTCTTCCACGTGTCCCCCTTCAACCGGGTCGAGGGCCGCTACCGCCTCAGCCTCCCGTCCCCGGGGAGCCGTCTCGCCCTCACCGTCGCCCTGCACCGCGAGGGGCGGCCGCCCTTCACCGCCTCCGTCCGCGGCACGCACCGGCCCGTCAACGCCGCGTCGCTGGCACGGCTGGCCCTGCGCCACCCCGTCGCACCCCTGACCGACGCGCTGCGGATCCGGATCCAGGGGATCGGGCTCTACCTCCGAGGCCTCCCGGTCCAGCCCCGCGAACCCCGCGCGTCCGACGACCACGCATCCCACGAACAGGCAGGACACACACCATGAACACGATCAGCACACCGCCGCCCCCGACCGTGGACGCCCAACGCTGGCCCGACGTGGCGCGGGTTCCCGCCGCCGGGGTGCGCGCCCGTCTGGCCCGCCTCCTGACCAGACGGGTGTCCGAGCGGTTCGGCGTCCACGTGCACGTCGGTGACGGCGAGCCCACCGGTGGCGGCGAGGCCCCCGTCCTCCTCCTGCGCGATCCGGACGCCTTCCACCGCCGACTGGCCGCCGACGGCCTCATCGGCCTCGGCGAGTCCTACATGGCGGGCGAGTGGGACTCCCCCGACCTGGTCGGGCTGCTCACCGCGCTCGCGCGCGTCTACGAGGACCTCGTGCCGCGCCCCCTCCAGCCGCTCCGGCACGTCACCCTTCCCCGGCGCCCCGCCTCGGAGCGCAACACGCGCGGCGGCGCCAAGCGGCACGTCAGCCACCACTACGACCAGTCGAACGACCTGTTCGCCACCTTCCTCGACCCGACCATGACCTACTCCAGCGCCCTGTTCGCCCCCGACGAGCCGCGCACCCGCGCCACCCTCGCCGGGGCCCAGGGACGCAAGATCGACCGCCTCCTGGACGGGGCCGGGGTCACGTCGGGCACGGAGCTGCTGGAGATCGGCACCGGGTGGGGCGAACTCGCCCTGCGCGCGGCCCGGCGCGGCGCGCGGGTCACCTCGGTCACGCTCTCGGCCGAGCAGCGCGACCTGGCCCGCGAGCGCGTCGCCGCCGCCGGCCTGTCCGGCCTGGTCACCATCGAGCTGTGCGACTACCGGGACGTCACCGGCGCCTACGACGCGGTGGTCAGCGTGGAGATGATCGAGGCCGTCGGCGACCTCTACTGGCCCGTCTACTTCACCGCGCTCGGCCGCCTGACGCGCCCCGGCGGACGGGTCGGACTCCAGAGCATCACCATGGGGCACGCCATGATGCGCGCCTCGCGCGGCTCCTACACCTGGATGCACAAGTACGTCTTCCCCGGCGGGCTGATCCCCTCGGCGACGGTGATCGAGCGGGAGCTGCGGGAACGCACCTCCCTGGAGATCGTCGACCGGACGGCGTTCGGCGCCGACTACGCCGACACCCTCCGCCTGTGGCGCGAGGCCTTCGAGGGCGCGGCCGACCGGGTCGCCGCGCTCGGTTTCGACGACGTCTTCCGCCGCATGTGGACCTTCTACCTCTCCTACTGCGAGGCGGGGTTCCGGGCGGGGATGCTCGACGTCGAGCAGTTCGTCATGGAGCGGAGGGCGTGACGGCCGTGGCCGCGCTCGGAGTGAACCTGGCCGCCACCGCGGCGGCCCTGTTGGCCCTGGTCCTGGGCGCCTTCGTCATCGGCAGACGGGTGGGACGGCACAGCGTCATCGACGTGGCATGGGGGATCGGCTTCGTCGCGGTCGCGGGGATCAGCGCCCTGCTCGCGACCGCCGACCCCGCCCGCGCCTGGCTGCTGTTCGCGCTCACGGCCGTGTGGGGTGTCCGGCTCGCCGCCCACATCGGCACGCGCGCCCTCGGCCACGGTGAGGACCCCCGCTACGACCGCCTCCTGTCCCGCGCGCCGGGCAGCCGCGACGCCTACGCCCTGCGGATGGTGTACCTGCTCCAGGGCGGCCTGATCTGGCTGATCTCCCTCCCCGTCCAGGTGTCCGCGCACACGTCGTCGCAGCTCGGCCCGGTCGCGTTCGCGGGCGCGGCCCTGTGGCTGTTCGGGTTCGCCTTCGAGGCGGTCGGCGACGCCCAGCTGCGCCGGTTCAAGGCCGACCCGGCCAACCGGGGCCGGATCATGGACCGGGGTCTGTGGGCGTGGACCCGCCACCCCAACTACTTCGGGGACGCCTGCGTGTGGTGGGGGCTGTTCCTGGTCGCCTGCGGGTCCTGGTGGGCGCTGCTGACGCTGCCCTCCCTGGCGGTGATGACCTACCTGCTCACCCGGGGGTCGGGGCAGCGGCTGCTGGACGAGTACATGTCGGACCGGCCCGGCTGGGCCGAGTACGCCGACCGGACCAGCGCCTTCCTACCCCGGCCGCCCCGGCGGAGGTGACCGCCGGGGCGGCCGGGGCACGTCAACGGGCCCGTGACCTGACCTCCGTGATGTTTCCGTCGCCCGCCCGGCGTCCCCGGTCACATGTCGCGGAGGTGCTCCTCGACGGCCGCCACCTTGCCGTCGAGCGCCCCCTCGACGCCCGGTCGGATGTCGGCCTTGAGCACGAGGGAGGTCCGGGCGGCGCCCTCGCCGGCCGCCTCCACCGCGCGCTTGACCACGTCCATCACCTCGTCCCACTCGCCCTCCACGGTGGTGAACATCGCGTCGGTGCGGTTGGGGAGCCCGCTGTCGCGGACGACCTTGACCGCCCTGGCGACGGACTCCGCCACGGACTCCCCCTCACCCAGGGGGCTCACTGAGAACGCGACGAGCATGGGCACTCCTTGGCTGTGTCGGGGTCGCTGTCGGTGCCACGGGTACGGTAACCGAACCCCCGCTCCGCGGGAGCCCCTCCGCCGCGGCCGTGCGGCGCCCCGGAAAACCGGTTGGCCCGGGCTCCGGCCCCGTGGTTGGATCCCGGGCATGGTGCCCTCCGACGTCTTCCGCGACCAGCCCGCCCTCATCGGCGACCGGGTCCGCCTCGAACCCCTCGACGAGCGGACGGGCGAGCACCTCGTCCCGGTCCTCACCGACCTGGACCCCGACGTGCGCCGCCTGACCGGCACCCACACCACGTTCACCGAGCGGCAGGTCCGCGACTGGGCCCGTTCGCGCCCGTCCCACGCCGACCGCGCCGACTGGGTGATCCTCCGGAACGAGGACGGCCGCTGCGTCGGCGACTGCGCGCTCATCGACCTCGACGCCGACAACGGCGGCGTGGACTACCGCATCGCCCTCAACGACATGTCCCTCACCGGCAACGGCTACGGCACCGAGGCCACCGACCTCGTCCTGGAGTACGCCTTCACCGTGGCGGGCCTGCACCGGGTGGCGCTCCAGGTGTTCGACTTCAACACGGGCGCCCAGAGGTCCTACGCCCGCTCGGGCTTCGTCCGCGAGGGCGTCTGGCGCGACCACCTGTACTGGGACGGCGAGTGGCACGACGCCGTCCTCATGTCGATCCTCGCCCACGAGTACGCCGACCTGCGCGCGGCGCGATCCCGCTGACACCCGGCCGCGAGCCCGGCGCGCGCACCCCGTCACCGATAGGCTGCCGACCATGCCCGTCCCGGACTTCATCCTGGAACTGCGCCGCCACGTCGGCCACGGACTCCTGCCGCTCACCGGGGTGACGGCGGGGGGGCCNNNCCGCGTACTCCTGCACCAGCGCCTCGACGACGGCCGCTGGTGCACCCCCGGCGGCATCCTCGAACCGGGCGAGCAGCCCGCCGTGACCGCCGTCCGCGAGGTGTGGGAGGAGACGGGACTGACGGTCGAGGTCGAGCGCATGACCAGCGTCGTCGCCCAGGAGCCCTACACCTACCCCAACGGCGACGTGGTGCAGATGCTCGACATCTCCTTCCGCTGCCGCTACGTCGGCGGCGAACCGGACGCCTCCGGGGACGAGTCGATGGACGTGCGGTGGTTCCCCGTGGCCGACCTGCCGGAGATGCCCCGGCGCATCCTGGACCGGATCACCTGGGCCCGTGAGGACCGGGCCGAGCCCTACTTCCACCTCGCCCCCTCCGGTTCCCGGGCGCGCTGAACCCCGTCGCGCGGCCGGGGCCGGGCGGTAGGAACGCTCCCATGACCACACTCGGCGCCGTCTTTCGCCCCCAACTGCCCCCCGAACGCCCGCGCTCCGGGGGCCGCGTGTTCCGTTCCGCCGGTGCCGTCCCCGAACGTGCGACCGCCCTTCCCCCGGACGGCGGGAAGGGCGGTCACACCGGCCCGGGTTCCGTTCTTCGGGGCGGTCGTCCGGGGTGCCGTCCGGGATTGCGAACGGTGGGCGCCGCGCCGTGGACGTCCGTGGGCGGGACGGGGCGCGGCGGAGGCCCCGAAGGACACCGCCGGGGGCGTGTTCCGCGGATGCCGCTCGTCGCGCGGCGGAGTACGTGTTCGCGGAACACGACCTAGTGCCATCTGCGGCGCATCGTCCAGTGGTCGGAGGACACGTCGCGGGTGATGTCGATGATGTTGGGCTCGCCGGACTCCGACTCCGCCGAGACCCGCAGCAGGTGCGTCTGCGTGGCGGGGACGCCGGGCCGCTCCGGGCGGGCGGGCCAGTCGCCGATGATCCTGCGCACGCGGAAGGTGTGACCGCGCCACGTGAACCGGGCGGGGTGCCCGTCGTCGGTGGAGCGGACGTCGATCCGTTCGTTCAGAAGACTCACGCGTACAGTTTATCGAACATGAGTTCGAACAAGTCAAGTTCTCGGCGGGAGGACCTCACCGGCTTCGGACGATGTCGTCCCACCTCAGGGCCACCACCGTTGCCTCCACCCCCGAACGGAAACATCTGTCACAGGAGCACCCGGCCGCGTCTCCTTCGGTCCCGCAGCGCCGCCATCCGCCGCGTGTTGCTCGGGCGCCGGGTCAGCAGGTGGTACAGCAGCAGCGAACCCCCGCGGTCCGTCCGCGCCCGGTCGGCCATCTCGCCCATGTTCACCCGCGTGTACAGGTCGGGACCCGCCGCGAGGAACCGGACGGCGTGCACACCCTCCGGGTGGTGTGCGTACGCGTGGTTGTCGGCGGTGTACTCCATGGTCCGCGCCAGTGCCGCCCCCAGACCCGGCACGAGCTCCGCGCCCAGTGTCGCCACCCTCCGCCAGAACGACGTGTGCCCGGCGGCCACGTGCCCGAACTGGTGCGCCACGAGGAACGCCAGCACGTCCGGATCGCGTGGCCGACCGTCGGGGCCGAACAGCTCCTGCGGCAGGACGAGGTACCGCCGCAGGCCGTGC
>NZ_ANBC01000612.1 GCF_000341125.1 Nocardiopsis lucentensis DSM 44048
CGCGTCGGCCGGACGTAGGCCTCCGGCGGTCGGGCCAGGCCCATCGCGGAGGACATCGTCACCACCGACCGGTAGGCCTCGGGGAACTGCGTCGGTGAGATCTTCACCGACTCCGCGCGTTCGCGGGCATACCGCAGGCCCCGTACCGTCCAACACGCGGCGGGTATCGCGGCCGCGGCGATCGCCGTCCAGGCCCACGACCCCGTCGCCGTCCACAGGGTGTGGACGGCGGCCGCGACCAGCGCCACCCCCACCAGTACGCACACCACCAGCAGGGGTGTCTCCCACGGGTGCGCCCTGGTCGGGACGAACTCCTCGTCGGGTTCCTCGGCCCCGTGCCCGCACATCCCGACCGCGCGGACGCCGCTCGCGCACGCGTGCGCGAACCCCGGCGCCACCGACGGCGAGCAGTACGGTGCCCCGCGGGACGCACGGGCGGGCGCACCGCCGCCCTGGGGCGTCGCGTGTGGCATCCCGCCTCCCCTCGGGCCGCGGATCCGTGAACAGCGGAAGCTCGCCACTCCCTGTAACGGAATATTACTTTTCGCTGCCCTGGGTATGGGGTTGCCGGGGGACGGCGTGTCCGGTCACGGAGTGTGCGCTCAGCGCTCCTCGTGCCTGCGGAGCTCCTCGGCGAGGATGTCCAGGAACCGGTCCACCTGTGCCGGGTCGTACCCCGGCCGGGCGCGGGTCGTGGCGAACTGGACCCTCTCGACCTCGGCGGAGGTGAGCGTCGCCCGCTCCGGGCGGCCCTGCTGGATGACGTCCATCGTGAACTCGGCCCGGTCCAGGAAGTCGTCCACCTCCTGTTCGTTGTAGCCCGTGGTCAGCCGGGTCGTGGCGAACTGCTGCTCCCTGATGTGGGCGGCGGTGAGCCGTGGCCGGTGCTCACGCCGCCTCTCCTGGGGAGCGGCCGGGTC
>NZ_ANBC01000613.1 GCF_000341125.1 Nocardiopsis lucentensis DSM 44048
AGGTCCGCGGCGACGATGTCGAGGAAGTCGTCCACCTCGTCCTCCCGGTATCCGGGGCTCAACCGGGTGGTCCGGAACCGAGAGTTGCGCACGTCGTCGGCGGTCAGCAGCGGACCACTCCGGGGTCCGCCCTCCAGGGCCACCAGGGTGGCCTCGATACGGTCGAGGAGATCGTCGACGTCCTCCTCGTGGTACCCCGGGCGCAGACGCACCGTGTGGAACTTCTTGTTGCGGATGTCCGCCGGTGTCAGAGGCATGGTCCCCATTGTGCAGTTCAGGAGGTTCTCAGAGGGTTATCCCTGGGTATTCCGTGATTCGATCTCCGCGAGGTCGTCCGTGAGCTGCTGGAAGTACGCCTCCACCTGGGCGCGGTCGTAGCCGCGCAGGACGACGTCGAACTCGGGGCGGGAGTCGGGGGAGGTCATCCCCGCATTATGCCCAGGCGCCCGGGCCCGCGCCAGGGAGAGACGGTCGGCGGCGGACGCCGTCGGCCGGTCAGCTCCGCAGGAGGTACATGGCCACCCCGCGGGCGACCGCGTCCGCCGCGTCCTCCCGCCACCGGGGGTCGCTGAGCAGGTCGGCGTCCTCGGGGTTGCGCATGTTCCCGGCCTCCAGGAAGACCTTGGGAACGTCGGACATGTTCAGCCCGCCGAGGTCCGTCCGCTCGTCCAGGCCCTCGTCGGCGAGGTAGTCGGCGTGGGGCATGCCGGTGCCGTCCCGGTACTCGCGGCGCAGGTCCTCGGCCAGCAGACGGGACGGTTCCACGATGTCGTCGGTGAAGTCGGGGACCTCGCCGGGCGTGATCACGTGGAACCCGCGTCCGGACTCCGGCCCCCCGTCGGCGTGGATGGACACGGCCGCGTCCGCGTCGACCTGGTTGCCGATCCGCGCCCGCTCGTCGATGCAGGGACCGACACCCTCGTTGTCGTCCCGGGTGAGGACGACCGTGGCGCCGTCGGCCTCCAGGCGGTCGCGCACGAGCAGGGACAGGGCCCAGTTGAACTCGTGCTCCGCGTAGCCGTCGGCGGTCTGCGCCCCCACCGTGTCGCAGGACTTCTCCCCGGGGCCCGCGGGAACCTGGGCGTTGATCTCGTCGGGGGCCTCGGCGTTGCCGCCGTTGTGCCCGGGGTCGATGACGACCACCCGGCTGCTCAGCGGCCCTCCGCCCGCCGGCGTGTCCGCGGGGGAGCCGTCACCGCCGGTGCCGTCACCGCCGTCGGTGTCCGTGGCTCCGTTGCCGTCACCGTCCTCAGGGGCGGGGAGCGGAGGTGCGGCGGTGGGTCCGTCGCCCGACGCGGCGTCGGAGACGGCCGAGCACGCGGGCGTGAGGAGCAGGGCCAGGGCGGTCAGGGACAGCGCGAGGCGGTGCCGGACGACGGGCCCAGGGGGAGCGGAGGTGGGCATGCCCCACAACGTAGCGGCTCGGCGGGGTGCGGGAACCAGGAGTCGGGGGCCGCGAACTCCGGCGCGGGGTGGTTCGCGAGCGACGCACCCATTTGTTGGGACGCGTGTCACGGTGGCAGGTTTACACATTCCACAAAGAATCCGAAAAGACGACAGGAATGGTTACAGAGGGTGTCAATGCATCTAATGTGACCATTCCGTAATGGCTTTTCGGGTGAATCGGGCTATTCGGTCGAAGTAGGGTCTACGTAAAGGAACGGGACGTGGTCCCCGTCCGGGCGGCTCGTGTTCACGCACGTCGAAGCCGCCGCGACCCCCTGTTCCCACGGAGATGCCCCTGCTCCGGGCCGCCTCCGGTCCCCCATAAGCCCCTGGTTCCGCTTTCACGGTCGGTTCCCAGCGCCTGCACGGCCGCGGAACGCGCGACCAGGCCAGCCCGACAGTGTGGGCTGGGACGATCCGAAGAGGATTGACTTGAAGAACACTGCCCGTTTCTCGGCGCGCCGTGTCATGCAGGCCGGCGCCACTTTCGCCGCCCTCGGCGCGCTCACCGTCGCCACGGCCGTTCCCGCGAACGCCGGCGTCTACCAGTACGGCTGGGGCGGGGCNGGACGGCTGGGCCTCGTCCACCGACGTCACCATGCACGAATCGTCGGACAGCGACAGCTTCAGCGTCGCGGTGGACGACTACCTGTCGATCGACGCCGAGACCAGCGCCAGCGTCAGTGCCCAGGGGTCGACGGCCACGACCGTGGTGAACAACGCGCGTCTCCAGGTCACCACCGACGACCTCGGCGACATTCTGGAGGAGGCCGAGGAGGCTGAGGAGTCCGACGAGGAGGAGGACGAGGAGACCGACGAGCCCTCTGACGAGCCGTCCGAGGAGCCCTCCGGCGACCCCTCCGAGGGGGAGACCGACACGGAGACCGACCCCGAGGGCTCCGGTGACGGCGACTCCGAGGGTGGTGCCTCGGAGGGCGACGACTCCGACGACTCGGATGGTGAGGGGGAGGAGCCCGCTCAGGAGCCGTCGCCGACCACCGAGCCCGGTGAGGACTCCGACGAGAGCACGCCGGACGACGACTCCTCCGAGGAGCCCGCTCCGGAGCCGTCCTCGAGCCCCGAGCCCGCCGCGTCCGGCGCCGGGAACGACGAGGTCGTCACGCTCGACGACGAGAACTCCGAGCTCACCGGCGAGGGGGACGAGATCGTCCTCGACGTCACGATCTCCGGGATGTCCATCACCACCACCCAGACCTGGGGCGGCGAGGTCTCCCACTCCTTCGAGCCCGGTTCCGTCACCGAGAACGTCAACCTGCTCGACGCCACGGTCGAGATCTTCTCCGACGAGGGCGCGGACGAGATGTCGGACGAGGGCATCGTCTGGACCGACGCCTACACTGTCGGCCTGGTCACCTTCACGGTGCCCGACGTCGCCTACGCCACCTACCCCCTGGGCGTGGCCTACGCCAGCATCACCGACGAGATGTACGAGAGTGGCGAAGGCGGCGAGGGCGGCGACGACGGCCAGGACGGCTCTGGCGAGGAGGGTGACGACAAGAACCCGCCCGCCGAGCGTGAGATGCCCGAGGCCAAGCCCGAGCAGCAGCGCAGCGTGGAGCCGCTGGCCCAGACCGGTTCCCCGGTGGTCGGGCTGATCGCGGCGGGTGCCGCGGTCGCGGCCGGTGGTGGCCTGGCCGCCTTCTTCGCGCGCCGCAAGAAGAACACGGCCGCCGCCGACGAGTCCAGCGAGGGCTGAGCGCAGCGGCGAGAGCCGACGAGGCGCCGGATCGGCTGATCCGGACCTGAGGGCCCCGGGGCGACGCCCCCGGGGCCCCTTCGCGTCGTACGGTCGGCGGTGCGGAACTTCCCGCGCGCTTCCACCGTTGTCCGGTCGTCGAGGAAGCGAGGACGACGAGATGCCGTATCCGGTGCGGTGGAGCGGACACGTGACCGGGACCACCGAGCGGGTGGCTCCGGCGCGGCGCGTGGCCCGGTTCCGCTCCTGGTACGGTCGGCCCCCGGTCGAACCGACCCCCGTCCCCGGCTCCCTCCCCCCGGCCGACCGGCCCCCACCGACCACCGCCCGCACGGTGGCCTCGTGAAGGAGCCGGGACCGGCATCCCCCTGAAACGACAGGAGTGTCGTGGTGACTCCCCCCAAGTTGACCGCTCGCCGACTCCTCGGAGCCGGTGCCCTGTTCGCCGGGCTGGGCGTGTTCGGCGCGGCGTTCGCGGCCCCCGCGGGCGCGGACGCGCTCGTCTGGGGCACCGCCCAGGCGAGGGTGGCCGGCGGCGATCTCCTCGCCGGGCACGCGACGGCCACCAGCTTCGGCGACGACATCGAGGACACCGCCGCCACGGGGGTCCTGCTGGGTCCACTCGCCGACTACGCGGTGGTCACCGGTGAGGCGGGCGCGTCCGTCGACGCCGACGGCGCCCACGCCACGACCACCCTGGACTCGGCGACCGTCCGCCTGGGCGCGGCCGACCTCGTCGACCTCGGGCTGGTCGAGGCTCCGGAGGGGTGGGCTCCGGTGAGTACCGCCGCGGACCCCGACGGGAACGCCGACGACGGCTCCGACACGACGGGTGAACCGGAGGCCACGGCCTCCCCCGCCCCAGAGGCCACCCCCACCGCGGCCGACCCCACCGCGGGTCCCTCGGACACCCCCTCCGGGCTTCCGGACGGGGCACGGAGCGGCGACGGGACAGCGCCGGACATGGGGTCCCCGACAGCCGGAGCGGAGCCGTCAGCGAGCCCCTCGACGAGCGGTGACGGTGCGGTGCACCTGGACGAGACCGACTCCGAGCCCCTGTCCGGCACGGCCGACACGGTCGGTTTCAGCCTCTCCGACGTGGTGTCGACCGCCTCCGCCGGGTTCGACGGACGGACGGAGGCGTCCCTGGAGTACGGGAACCTGACCGCCTCCGGCGTCGAACTGGAGGGCGTGGAGGACACCGAGAACGGCTACGTGGTCGACGACAGCGTGGCCTTCCTGGACGCCGACGGCTCCGTGATCGAGGAGGTCGGGGTCAGCGTCGGCATCGCGATCAACGAGGCCACCTTCGAGGACGAGGACGAGGGCTGGGACGGCCGGGGCGTCCGGTCATGGCTGACCGTGTGGGTGCAGGTCGGCGAAGCGGATGAGGAGGACGGCGACCGCCTGGTCGTGGACTTCGCCGAGACGCGGGTCCTCGGATCGACCCACGACCCGGCCACCTCCCCCACTCCGGACCCCACCCCGGACCCCACGTCCAGCGCCACCCCGACCCCCTCCCCGAAGCCCACCCCGACCGAGGACCCGTCCGACCGCCGGTTGGCGACGACGGGCGGTTCGCTGGCCGCGCTCGTGGTCGCGGCGGTGGTCGCCGTCGGCGGCGGTACGACCGCGACCTTCCTCGCCAGGAAACGGACCACCGCGATGGACGACCGGATCGGGGACTGACCGAGGACCTGAGGGTGGTCGCGGCGTGGCGTCGCCGCGTCCGGCCGCCCGGGGTCACACCCGGACCCGCTCCGGTTCGACGCGCTCCGGCCGCACGCCGATACCGACGAGGCGGCCCGTCACGCGGCTCAGCGACGGGAACCACCGGAACAGGCGCACGAACGCGGGGACGCGTGCTCCGTCGCTCCCGAGGGGCGTGTTCAGCACCCTCCGCGCGTCGTCGCGGGGGAACAGCCGACGTCCGATCGCGATCTGGAGCGCCTGGGTGACCCGGGTCGGCCACATCCGCCGCGCCTGCACCCGGGCGAGGTCGCTCTCGTCCAGCGCGCCCGCCGCCAGCCGGGGCCCCACGATGTTGGCGGGGGCGACGGCGTCCTGCACCGCCAGGTTGATTCCCACCCCACCGGCGGGGGACATCGCGTGCGCGCTGTCGCCCATGCACAGCAGCCCCGGCCGGTGCCAGCGCCGCAGCCGGTCGACGCGGACCGCGAGGTGGTGCACGTCGTCCCAGGAGGCGATCTCCTCCACCCGGTCCGCCAGGTCGGGGGCGAGATCGGTGATCCCCTCCCACAGGGCGGTCAGCCCCTCGCGGCGGACGTCCGCGAACCCGCCGGGGCGGATCAGGTACGCCAACTGCCAGTAGTCGCCCCGGTTGATGGACACGAGTCCGCGACCGCTCGCGGTGAAGAAGGGCACGGAGTCGGTGGGCCTGCGTGAGACTCGCAGCCACAGGACGTCCATCGGCGGGGGGGGGGGGGNNAGCCCGGCCTGCTCGCGGATGGCCGAGTGCCGCCCGTCGGCCGCGACCACGAGGTCGGCGGAGATCTCCAGGTCGCCGCCCTCGCCCGAGGCGCGCACGCCGGTGACCCCGTCGTCGGACACCACGAGTTCGGTCCCCGGCGTGGACATCAGCAGCCGGAAGGACGGGAACTCGCGTCCCTTCTCGGCGAGGAAGTCGAGGAAGTCCCACTGGGGCATGAACGCCACGTAGGGGTGGTGCACGGGCAACCGCCGGAAGTCGGCGAAGGTGACGGGCCGTCCCCGGAGGTCGATCGTGATCCGCTCCAGCCGCGCGTGGGGGAGGCGGTGGAAGTCCTCGTCCCAGCCGAGCTGGTACATCAGTTCCTGGGTGGAGGGGTGGATGGTGTCGCCTCGGAAGTCGCGCAGGAAGTCGGCGTGCTTCTCCAGGACGATCACGTCCACGCCCTGCCGGGCGAGCAGGAGGCCGAGGGTCATCCCGGCCGGGCCGCCGCCGATGACACAGCACTGGGTGGTCAGTTCGCGCATGGTCGTCGCTCCTCACCCCCGGGATACCCGTTGGCGGGGAGTCGGGAACGAACCCGCCGGGAGTTCGGCGGGGGAGAGCGACGAAGTGGGAGGCGTCGGTTGAGGGTGGTGGAGGGGACGTGGGATGGGGACTGC
>NZ_ANBC01000614.1:0-24458 GCF_000341125.1 Nocardiopsis lucentensis DSM 44048
GGCGGGCCCGTCCCCCGGAAACCCGCCCGTCGCCTGTGTCAATGTCAGTAGCCGGAGTGTGCCCGGCCGTTCCCCCCGGAATCGGCACAGACCGGGGAGATCACTCCGTACGCTGGTTGGGGATTCCGGCCAGCAGGGCGCGGACCTCAGTCTCGCGGTAGCGGCGGTGTCCGCCCAAGGTGCGGATCGAGGTCAGCTTGCCCGCCTTGGCCCAGCGTGTCACGGTCTTGGGGTCCACGCGGAACATGGTGGCAACCTCGGCGGGGGTCAACAGGGGCTCCGCCTCGGGCGTGCGAGTTGACATGTGTACGGCCTCTCCTCCTGGATCTGTGTGCCGATCCTTGAGCCTTATTCCTGGCGCTTGGCCCGGATGTCCAATATTTCCACTGGGTCCATATTGGCATCACCCGAGGTGATAGCGCGACCACTCCAAGCAACTTTGCGCGTGGGAGGCCAAGAAAGCCGCCCGTGGCCGCGTCACGCTAAGTGATTCTAGCGACACGTTTAGTGGCATGTGGCGTATTCGGTCAAAACTTCGTTCTCCGGCCTCGTTTTTCTCGATCCGGAGCGTCCGAACTGCTACGTGGTCCTGACCGAAAACAGTGGTTCGGGCTGGGGGAGGTGGACTGGCGTTCCTGTTCAGTCGCTGTGTGGGTGGATGTGGGTCGTGGGGGCGGGGGCGGGTCTCCGCCCGTCCCGGCCAAGGGGCGGATCGCGTGGATCTCCCGCGTGGCAAGGGTTTCGTCGTTACTCAGAGTGCGTTCAGTGATGGTCCGGCTACAGTCTACGCTGATCCCTAACGGGCGTTATGCCCAGTTTCATCGGGCTTGGTGGTGTGCGGGGATGACGTCCTGGCTCGCACCGTTGTCACGTGCGGAAAGCCTGTCCCCGCCCGGGAAGAAACCTGGCGTACCAGGTTGGTGTCCGGCGTGGCGTGCCGTGCGTCACGATCTCAGATGACGACATTCGCGGGTGTGGTGTCCACGAAAAACTGACCAACCCGTGACTCTCAGTTGGCGTGCTCCAGGGCGCGCACCGACCTCCAGCGCCGGAGGAGCCGCTCGCGCAGCCCCATCACACGCTCCGTGTCGCCGGTCGCGAGGGCCTCCACGGCCTCGGAGACCTCCGCGACCGAGTGGTCCCCGCGCAGCGCGTCGTCGCTCAACAGGTGCGGCATGCCGCCGTAGTCGAGTTCCAGCAGCGCGTTCGGGTGCGCGGTCAGCGCCAACCAGTCCACCAGCTGCTCCGTCGACGAGGACACCGCGTGCTCGCCGAGCCGCTCCCGCAGTACCGCCACCGTGTGGTCCAGCCGTCGCCTCGCCTGTGACACGCGCGTCAGGTAGAACAGCGTGCGGGTGGTGTCCGTCGACAGCACCAGGCACCGTTCCGCGGACTCGAAGGGCACGAACCACGGCACCGGGATCGTCCAGTTGCTCGACAGGATGCCCGGGCGCGCCTCGGCGCCCGACTCGCGCCACTCCCGGTAGCCCTCCTCGGCCCGGTCCGCTTCGTGCTCGGGGACGAACGCGCCGCTCACCAGGACCGAGGTCGTGTTCGTGAACTCCGTGAACGCCCGCCACGAACGCAACCGGGTCTGCCACGGGCATACGTACAGCCGCCCGTCCACCCTGCGCAGGTAGGCGTTCCGGCTCTCCTCGGTCGGGGCCACCACGGGGGGAGTGGTGATGAGCCTGCCCAGGCTCTCCGCGTGTTCGGCGGCCAGCGCGTTGACCCTCCGTGGCCGGTCGGGGGAGTCCGCGTACTCCTCCCAGTACCGTCGGTCACTCGGAGAGAACGCGTCGATCGGCTGATAGACCCGGAGGTAAGCGGTGTAGGGCAGCACGATCGCATCGTGGCACACATCGCTGTGGGTGACACCCACCCCGGAAACCCTCGTCGGAACGGTCGTTCGGACGCGGGCCACACCCGTCACACCCGGGTGGCGTAGGCAGGGTGGGGTGCGACCAGGTACGGTTGTACGTGTACGTACGCTGACGCCGGTCGTCAGTCGCGTTTGACGGCCGTCAGCCCGTTACCGCGGGTTAGTAAGTGATCTGGGGTTCGTCGGAACCCAATCGTTGAGGGGGTCGAGCCAATGGGGCGCGGCCGAGCCAAGGCCAAGCAGCAGAAGGTCGCCCGGAAGCTCAAGTACAGCACCGGCGGGACCGATCTTGATCGGCTGCGGTCGGAGCTGGGTGTCGCTGAGGACGAGGGGTCTCCCTCCGGATCGTCGGGTCCGGACGACCCCTACGCGGATCCTCACGACGAGCTGATCGACCGTTACGCGGATCTTGCCGACAAGTACTCGGACTCCGACAAGTAGTCGTTTCCGGGACTGACAGGTCGCTCGGACAACAACCGCAGGCCTGTGCCACCCACCGGTCCCCCGAGCGGGGGCCACGGTGGACAGGTGGATATAGCCGGTGCGAACCACGCTCGTGGTTCGCACCGGCTATGTTCGGATCCGGTGCGCAACGCTTCTCTCACGCGCTCCGGTACTCGCCGCTCAGGCGGGCCCGGCCGGAACCGGCCGTCACCTCGCCCAGTCGCCAGGCCGGGACATCCCGCTCGGCCAGGACACCGAGGGCGCGTTCGGCGTCCTCCGCCGCGACGATCGCCACCATGCCCACACCCATGTTGAAGGTGGCCTCCATGTCATCCCGCGCCACGTCCCCCTGGTCGGCCAGGTAGCCGAACACGGGCGCGGGCGCCCAGGTGGAGCGGTCGAGCTCCGCGTCCAAGTGCTCGGGCAGCGACCGGGACAGGTTCGCGGCCAGGCCGCCGCCGGTGATGTGCGAGTAGGCGTGCACCTCGACGGCCGCCGTGAGCGCGACGCAGTCCTTGGCGTACACACGGGTCGGGGTGAGCAGGACCTCACCCAGGACGCCGTCCAGCTCCGGGACGTGCGCGTGCAGGTCGAGGCCGGCTCGTTCCACGACGTTGCGGACCAGCGAGTACCCGTTGGAGTGCGGTCCGGACGAGGCCATCGCGATGACCACGTCACCCTCGCGGACCCGGTCCGGGCCGAGGATGGCGTCACCCTCGACCACGCCCGTGCCAGCGCCGGCGAGGTCGTACTCGTCGGGCTCCATGGCGCCGGGGTGCTCGGCGGTCTCCCCGCCGATCAGCGCGCACCCGGCCTGGTGGCAGGCCCNTCCGCGATACCGCCGACGATCTCGGCGACGCGCTCCGGGACGACCGAGCCGCAGGCGATGTAGTCGGTCATGAACAGGGGCTCGGCGCCGCTGACCACCAGGTCGTCGACGACCATCGCCACCAGGTCGACGCCGATGGTGTCGTGCTTGTCGAACTGCTGGGCGAGCATCACCTTGGTGCCCACGCCGTCGGTGGAGGTCGCCAGGACCGGGTCCTTGTACTTGCCCGTGTCCAGGCGGAACAGACCCGCGAAGCCGCTCGCGTCGGTGACCTGCTCGGGTCGGCGGGTCCGCGCCACGTGACTCTTCATCAGGTCGACGGCGCGCTCACCCGCGGCGATGTCGACGCCCGCGGCCGCGTACGCGCCCTTCGCCCCTGTGCTCTCGGCTGCCACGCGAGATCTCCTCGTGCTGTGTTCGGTGGTGGTGCGGGCACGGCGAACCCGATCGGGGCACGCCGGAACCCGGGCACGGCGAACCCCCCGTCCGCCGTGCCTCGATCAGGTGTCGCTCGTGGCGAGACCGGTGCCCTCGGAAGTCCCGCAGGACTTCTCCAGCAGGTACTTGCCGCGTGCGTCGTCGGCGACCTCGATCGGGTACACGCCGTCGAAGCAGGCGCGGCACAGCTCGTTCTTGGGCACCTCGGAGGCGGCGATGAGCTCGTCGAGGTCGACGTAGGCCAGCGAGTCGGCGCCGACCGACTCCGCGATCTCGTCCACCGTGAGGTTCGCGGCGATGAGTTCGGCACGCGTGGCGAAGTCGACGCCGTAGTAGCACGGCCACAGCACGGGCGGACTGGAGATGCGAACGTGCACCTCGGCGGCTCCCGCGTCGCGCAGCATCCGCACCAGGGCGCGCTGGGTGTTGCCGCGGACGATGGAGTCGTCCACGACCACGAGGCGGCGGCCCTCGATGACCTCGCGCAGCGGGTTGAGCTTGAGGCGGATGCCGAGCTGGCGCAGGGTCTGGCTGGGTTGGATGAACGTGCGCCCGACGTAGGAGTTCTTCACCAGGCCCTGGGCGAACGGGATACCGCTGGCCTCGGCGTATCCCACGGCGGCGGGAGTGCCGGACTCGGGCACCGGGATGACCAGGTCGGCCTCGACCGGGTGCTCCTTGGCCAGGCGGCGGCCCACCTCGACGCGGGTGGAGTTGACGTTGCGCCCGGCGATCGTGGTGTCGGGACGGGCCAGGTAGACGTACTCGAACAGGCAGCCCTTGCGCCGGGCGGGGGCGAAGCGACGGGAGCGGACCCCGCGTTCGTCGATGGTCAGGAACTCGCCGGGCTCGATCTCGCGGACCAGGGTGGCGCCGACGATGTCGAGGGCGGCGGTCTCACTCGCCACGACCCACCCGCCGGCGTTGGACGACTCACCCAGGCGGCCGAGCACGAACGGGCGGATGCCCTGTGGGTCGCGCGCCGCGTACAGGGTGTTCTCGTCCATGAAGACCAGGGAGAAGGCGCCCTGCACCTTGGGCAGGAGGGCCAGCGCGGCGTCCTCCATGGTGCGCTCGGAGTCGCTGTTGGCGTAGTCGGCCAACAGGTTGGTGAGCACCTCGGTGTCCGTGGTGGCGCCCCGCCGGGAGTCCGGCAGCATCGCCGACAGCTCCGGCGTGTTGATGAGGTTGCCGTTGTGGCCGAGCGCCAGGCCGCCCTCACGCGCCGAGTAGAAGGTCGGCTGTGCGTTCTCCCACACCGGTGAGCCGGTGGTGGAGTAGCGGCAGTGGCCGATCGCGAGGTGGCCGTTCAGGGATTCGAGCGTCGCCTCGTTGAAGACCTGGGAGACGAGCCCCATGTCCTTGTAGACGACGATCCGCTCCCCGTCGCTCAGCGCGATGCCCGCGGATTCCTGTCCGCGGTGCTGCAGAGCGTAGAGACCGAAGTAGGTGAGCTTGCTGACTTCTTCGCCGGGTGCCCAGACCCCGAAAACACCGCAGGCGTCCTGCGGGCCGCGTTCGAGCGGATCGAGGTCCATGGAGAGCCGGCCGTCGGAGTACGACACACTCACAGCTTAGTGCCTGCCCGTCGGCTCGGCACCACCCGGGGGATGGTCGGACCACAGGGGGAGCCATGGGGACAGGTCCGACCGGGCGCCGCTGGCCTGGAGGGAGCGCTCCGCGACCGCCTCGTCCCAGGCGGTCCGGCCGGTCGCGAGGCGCAGCCAGGTGAGGGGGTCGGTCTCCACGACACCGGGTGGGGTCCCCCTCGTGTGCCGGGGGCCCTCGACCGCCTGGACGGCCCCGTGCGGGGGGACGCGCACCTCCAGACTGTTGCCCGGGGCGCGGTCGGCCAGCACGGCCAGGGTGGCGCGTACGGCGGCCTTGACCGCCGCGCGCTGGGGGGTGTCAGCGCGCAGGACGGCGCGGGCGCAGGCCTCGGCGGCCTCCTCGTCGGAGCCCTCGAAGGGGGGATCCCCCAAGGCGTGGAGTTGGTCGTCCAGGGCCGTGCGGAGCCGCCGTACGGCGCTCGCGGTCAGAGCGGAAGGCATGGAAGCAGCCTAGGGAAGGTGCCGAGCCGGAGGCGTCCGTTGGGGGTGGTGGAGAGTGACGGGAGGTGGACGGAGAGAGAGGGTGGGCACAGAGGGGTATCGGATCTGTGAATCACAGGGATACTTGTCATGTCTGGGGAATGGACCGATGGTGGACATCGGGGTACCCCAGTGGCCCTGTCCACCGATCTCCGCACACTTGGGTGATTCCTGTCTCAGCGCACCGCTGGCCAGAGGGGGCGTCACACGGTAGCGTCCCGAACCGTCCCGATGTCACTGAGACTGGGAGGAATGCGATGGAACGCCCGCAGGATGGAGTTCCGCGCACCGATACTGAACAGGTGAACGAAGGGTGAACCGGTCCGGCCGCCTCCCTGACCGCCGCTCTCCGGGCCCGCACCACGCGAGGCCGCCGAGCCGACAGGCTGGCCAGCACACTTACCATCCACGAAGGAAGACCACCGCACCATCGGGAGAACGACGTGCGCCTGCGCCTGCGCCCGCGTGATGACAGTTACTACGAGATGTTCACCGACTCGGCGAACAACCTGGTCATCGCGGCCCGCCTGCTGGTGGAGCTGATGAGTGACGGGGCCGACCGGGAGGCCATCGGCGAGAAGATGCGTGCCTGTGAGCACGCTGGTGACGACGCCACCCACGCGATCATGCGGCGGCTCAACAAGAGCTCGGCACCGCCGATCCACCGGGAGGACATCTACCGTCTGGCCTCGAACCTGGACGACGTCATGGACTCGATGGAGGCCGCCGTCGACCTGATCGGACTCTATGGACTGGAGCGGCTGCCCAAGGGCATCATCGACCAGATCGAGGTCCTGGAGCGCGCCGCCGAGCTGACCGCGGAGGCGATGCCGCGACTGCGGACGCTGCAGGACCTGACCCGGTACTGGATCGAGATCAACCAGCTGGAGAACCAGGCCGACCGGATCTACCGCAAGCTGCTCGCCAAGCTGTTCAGCGGGGAGTACGACGCGCTGACGGTGCTCAAGCTCAAGGACGTGATCGAGGAGCTGGAGACCGCGGCGGACGCGTTCGAGCACGTGGCGAACACGGTGGAGACGATCGTCGTCAAGAACGGCTGACCCCTCCGGGGCGCCGTGTCGGCGCCCCGGTCCGGATGTGGAGCGTCCTGTCGTGTTCTACACGTGGCTGAGGCCGCGATCCCGTGTCTCGGGGTTTTCCATGCACACATGCAGGACGAGTCCCAGAGCATCTGCGAGACGCTCCAGCGTGGGAAGCGTGGGCTGCGTGCCGCCGTGTTCGAAACGGGCGACACTGGACTGGGGCATCCCCGCGCGGCGGCCGAGTTCCGATTGGGACCAGCCGAGTTCCTCGCGGCGAAGCCGAACCGTTTCAGCCAGCTCGAAGCGCAGACGGGTGAGTTCGTAGGCCTCTCGTACCGCGGGGCGGTCGAACCGCTCAGAAGACTTCAGATCGGACAGGGTTCTCCTCGGGGGAGTGTTCATGGTGACTCCTCATCGACCGTGTGGCCAGCGTTGACACAGTCGTGCATCGCGCGGAGAGCACGTCGGACCTCGGCTGACTCCCGGGCTCGGGTCTTGTGGAACACGGTCAGCATGATGATTCGCCGCCCGGCCGCGATGTAGTAGGTGACGCGTACCCGGCGCCCGCCGCAATAGAACCGTAGCTCCCGTAGTTTGCCATCCAACTGACTCGTGTAGGGGAATCCCAGGCTGACACCACGGCATTCAAGCAGGTCCAGATGAAACAAAGCCTGAGCCCATTCCTCGTCGGACAGACCCCCAAGCCATCGTTCCACTTCAGGTTCCAGTTCAATCGTACCCCAAGCCATAGCATCGATGCTATAGGAGTTGGGCTGGTACTGAGCGTGATGGCGGCGAGGGCGCCCTACACCGAACGGGTGATCTTCCGGGCCGGGACGGTCTCGGTGGCCAGGACGCCGCTGAGGTAGGCGTGGAAGCCCTCGGCGTCGATCTCCTCCACGACCGTGGCGTTCGGCTCCAGGCCGTGCACGCCCCAGGACATGGCCGAGTATCCGCGGGTCAGCTCGCCCGCCGTCTCCACGTCCACGTGGTAGCGCGCGGAACGGCGGACCAGCTCCGGGTGGAGCAGCACGGCGGCGGTGAGGGAGTCGGGGTGCGTGGTGCCGTCGATGCCCACGCTGCGGTCGAACTCCAGGGTCGCCGCGCACACGTCCGTGAAGAAGTCGGAGAGCGGTGTACCGATGGCCTCGATCCGGTCCAGGCGCTCCTGCCCGAAGACGGCCTGGCGCAGCGTCAGCGGGTCCCAGGGGACGACCGTCACGTCGAACCCGGCCGCGAACACGGCCTTGGCGGCCTCGGGGTCCACGTAGAAGTTGAACTCCGCGGCGGCGGTGATGTTGCCGCGCCCGTTGTTGGACCCGCCCATCACGTACAGCGAGCCGACGTTGCGGGCGAAGTCGGGGTCCTTGGCCACGGCCATGGCGATGTTGGTCAGGGGGCCGATCGCCACGATCGACAGCTCCCCGGGGTGCTCGGCGGCCAGCCGGACCAGGGCGTCCACGGCGTGCTCGGACTCCGGTTCCAGCCCGGACTGGTCCATGCGCAGGCCGCCGGAACCGTCGCCGTGCACGTTCTCCGCGCTGACCCACGCGCGGGTCAGCGGTGCCCGGCAGCCCAGGTGCACGGGCACCTCGCCGAGCCGACCGGCGACGTTGAGGGTGAGGAAGGCGTTGCGCACCTGCTGGTCGAAGCCGACGTTGCCCGCGACCATGGTGATCGCCCGCAGGTCGGCCGCCGGGTCGAGCAACCCCACGAGGAGGGCGACGCAGTCGTCCTGCGCAGTGTCGGTGTCGATCACCAAAGGTGTGGGCACGGAGTCTCCCTTGTCCGAGGTCAGACGGGTAATCTACACCGGTTTTCACCCGGTTTCGGAGGCGGTCGGCCACCCGGACCGGCCTCCTGGTCGATCACCGCTCCCGCCGGGGAGACGTGGGAGTTCCGGTTACCCGAACCGGCCGGTGATGTAGTTCTCCGTCTCCTTCTTCTCCGGCCGGGTGAACATCTGGTTGGTCTCGCCCATCTCGATGAGCTTGCCGGGCTTGCCCGGACCGGACAGGTTGAAGAACGCGGTCCGGTCGGACACGCGCGCCGCCTGCTGCATGTTGTGGGTGACGATCACGATCGTGTAGTCCTCCTTCAACTGGTGAATGAGGTCCTCGATCGCCAGCGTCGAGATCGGGTCCAGCGCGGAGCAGGGCTCGTCCATGAGCAGGACGGACGGCTTGACCGCCGTGGCGCGCGCGATGCACAGGCGCTGCTGCTGGCCGCCGGAGAGGCCCGAACCGGGCTTGTTCAGCCGGTCCTTGACCTCCTCCCACAGGTTGGCGCCGCGCAGCGACTCCTCCACCAGGTCGTCCGCCTCGGAGCGGCTCATCCGCCTGTTGTTCAGCCTGGCGCCCGCGATGACGTTGTCGTAGATCGACATCGTCGGGAACGGGTTGGCCTTCTGGAAGACCATGCCGACCTCGCTGCGGACCAGTACGGGGTCCACGTCGGGGCCGTAGATGTCCATGTCGTCCAGGAGCACCTTGCCCCGCGCGTACGCGCCCGGAGTCACCTCGTGCATGCGGTTGAGGGTGCGCAGGAAGGTGGACTTGCCGCAGCCGGACGACCCGATGAACGCCGTCACCGACCGCGGCTCGATGGTCATGGACACGTCCTCCACGGCGAGGAAGTCGCCGTAGTAGACGTGGAGTCCGGAGACGTCGATTCGTTTGGCCACTGGATGTTCCTCGTGAGTGAGCTCGACGCGCGGTGCGCGGGGCGGTTGGTATGGGTCAGCGGGCGGACTTCGGCGCGAACGCGCGTCCGATCATCCGGGCCAGGAAGAACAGCAGCATCACCGTGAGGATCAGCGTCAGCGCCGCGGCCCAGGCCCGCTCGTAGTTGACGGCACCGCCCATGCGGACCTGTGAGTAGATGAAGACCGGGAGGCTCATCATCTGGCCGTCGAACAGGTTCCAGTTGATCGACACCGCCGAGGAGCCCGCCGTGAGGATCAGCGGCGCCGTCTCACCGATAACGCGCGCGATGGCGAGCATGATCCCGGTGGTCAGTCCGGCGGCCGAGGTGGGCAGGACCACCTTGGTGATCGTCCGCCACTTGGGCACGCCCAGCGCGTAGGAGGCCTCGCGCAGGTCACGCGGGACCAGGCGGAGCATCTCCTCACTGGAGCGGACCACGACGGGGATCATCAGCACGGAGAGGGAGATGGCGCCCGCGGCTCCGTTGGTGTGTCCGGGGCCGAACAGCACCATCCACAGGGCGACGACGAACAGGCCGGCGACGATCGACGGGATGCCCGTCATGACGTCCACGAAGAAGGTGATGAGGCGCTTGATCCGGCCCTCGGCGTACTCCACCAGGTACACGGCGGTCATGACGCCGATCGGCACGGAGATGAGCGTGGCCATCCCGGTGATCGCCAGCGTGCCGACGATCGCGTGGTAGACGCCGCCCGCGTCCATGCTCGGCAGGACGCCGTTCATCGACACCGACAGGAAGTACCCGTCGAACCGGCCGAAGCCGTTCTGGAGCACGGTCCACAGGACCGACACCAGGGGCGCCAACGCGAGCAGGAAGCACCCGTACACCAGCGACGTGACGAACCGGTCCACGGCCTTGCGGCCGCCCTCGACGCGCGCGGAGGCGGTCACGGTGATCACCACGTAGGACACCGCGGTCAGCAGCGCCCACGGCATGACACCGAACGAGGAGAAGGCCAGGAGGAACCCGGCCACCACGGCGGCGCAGGACGCGAGCAGGGCGGCGGGGAAGTAGCGGGGCAGGGACGCGTGCCGGAGAGAGGCCTCGGCCGACCCGGCCTCGGGTCCGGGGGGCTGCGTGGTCGTCGTGCTCATCAGGCCTCCTTGCTGCCCCGCGCCACGATGTAGCGGGCGCCCATGTTGACGGCGAGGGTGATCGCGAACAGGACCAGACCGGCGGCGATCAGCGCGGACACGCCGTACCCGGTGGCCTCCGGGTACTGGAGCGCGATGTGCGCGGCGATGGTCTGGTTGCCGCTCTGGAGCAGGTCGAAGGAGATCGCGAGCGACGGCGACAGGATCATCGCCACGGCCATGGTCTCGCCCAGGGCGCGGCCCAGACCGAGCATCGCGCCGCCGACGACACCGGAGCGGCCGAAGGGCAGCACGGCCAGCCGGATCATCTCCCAGCGGGTGGCGCCCATGGCGAGCGCGGCCTCGCGGTGGCCCTGCGGAACCTGCTTGAACACGTCGCGCGACATCGCGGTGATGATCGGCAGGATCATGACCGCCAGCACGACGGAGGCGGTGAGGATCGTCCGGCCGGAGGTGGAGGCGGGGCCGGAGAACAGCGGGATCCAGCCCAGGTACTCCGTCAGGCCGCGAAAGACCGGGACGAGTTGCGGCGCGAGGAACCCGATCCCCCACAGGCCGTAGACGACGCTGGGGATGGCGGCGAGCAGGTCGACCAGGTAGCCGAGCACGGAGGCGACCCTGCGGGGCGCGTAGTAGACGATGAACAGCGCGATCCCGACGGCCACGGGGGTGGCCAGCAGCAGCGCGATGGCGGCCGCGAGGACGGTGCCGAACGCCAGAGCCGCGACGCCGAACGCGGGGTTCTCCCGGACGTTGGCGTCCCACTCCTGGGTGGTGAGGAAGCCCGTCGTGTTGGCGGCGAGCGAGGGCCAGGCCTGGATGATCAGGAAGGCGGCGACCCCGGCGAGGATCAGCAGGATGAGGAGGCCCGAGCCTCGGGCGAGCCCGGCGAAGACGGCGTCGCCGATCCGGCGCTTTCCCGTGGGCGGCGGTGCCGCCTGGGGCGCGTCCGTGGTCGTCATGGATTGGCTCCGGTTCGGAAAGGGTTCAGGGCTGGTCACCTGGGCCGTGCCGGATCGGCGCGCGTGGGTCGCGCGGCGGCTCCGGGTGCCGTGGATCCGGGTCGGGTGGCTGCGATCCTTCGATTCAGTCCGCCACGACTCAGAGGTAGCCGGTCGGTGACCGTGTTGTCACGGTCACCACGCGCGGTTTGGCCCTTCCGCGCCGAGTGTGAAGGTAGGCGCGGCAGGTGACCAGTTATCCCAGAGAAGGTGAACGGGAGATGAACGACATGTCGCACTCCCGTGGCCTCAAGGGGTTCAGGTGGTGAATGTGATGTGTCGCACCTCAGGAGGACCCGGGCTCGACGGCCTCCGACGGCGGCGCGTACATCACGTCCGTGTCCCACACCTCGAACCCGAGGGAGGCGTAGAGCCGCACGGCGGCCTCGTTGTCGCCGTCCACGTACAGGTGCACCCACGGCAGCCCGGCGTCGCGCAGGTGGTGCAGGCCGGTCAGGGTGAGTGTGCGGCCCAGCCCCGTCCCCTGCCAGTCGGGGTCCACGCCCACGACGTAGACCTCACCGACCGGTTCGCCGTCGGTGAGCCCGGCTCCGTCGGCGTGCGTCTTGGTCCAGTGGAACGCGGCGACCGAACCGTCGGCGGCGGTCGCGAGGAAGAAGCCGTGGGGGTCGAACCAGTCCTCGACCTCGCGCTGGAGCAGGTCGTCGAGGGTGAGCTGGCCCTGCTCGGGGTGGTCGGCGAAGGCGCGGGCGTTGGCGCGCAGCCACGCCTCCTCGTCCTGGCCGACGACGAAGGCGCCCACCCGGACCCGGTCGGCGACCTCGGGCCTGAGTGCGGCCTCGGGCAGTTCGGGCGCGGTGCGGGGTCCGCCCGGCACGTCGGCGGGAAGGTCACGCAGCGGCATGCGCATCTTGTGCAGTTCGCGGACGGCGCGCCAACCGTCTCCCTCGGCCACCGACACCGCCTGCGGGGTGCGGCCGTGCGCCCAGACGCGCACCCCGTCGGGTCCGGCGTCGTCGCGGACCGAGCGCAGGAGGGCGGTGCCGTGTCCACGGCCGCGGTGGGCCGGGTCGACCACGAGTTCGCCGGAGTCGGGTTCGCCCTCGACGCGCTCGACGAACGCGAAGCCCACGACCCGGTCGTCCTGGGTGACCACGTGGAACCGGCTGCTGCCCGCGGGAGCGCCGTGCCGGACGCGGAGGATGGTGTGTTCCGACAGGGGGGCGACGCCGTCCTCGCGGCGGGCGGCCTCGGCGAGGGCCAGGATCTGGTCGGCCAGGTCCGTGTCGAGGTCGTCGGTGACGTGCGGGGTGCTCATGGTCGAAAGCCTACGACGGTTCGTTCACGGGGCCGAGCCGGGCGTGGCGGAACGGTGGAACGGGTCAGGGACGGCGGCGCTTGCCCTGGTAGCGGGCTCCGGTCCGGACACGGCGCGCGGGCGCCAGGGGTGTGGCGAGCAGCAGGGCCAGGAGGACGGCGGCCAGCAGGATCGACGGCGCCATCGACGGACGCAGGTCGGAGTGGTCGGCGGCCACCTCGGTCTCGTCCATGTCGTCCTCGGACGGGGTGACCATCGGCAGGTCGGCGAGGTCCTCGCCGCCGGGGGAGAGGTCGGGCAGGTCGGCCGCACCGCTGGGGATGGTCGGAACGTCGCCGCCGGTGGTCGGCGGTGAGCTCACTCCGGGGCGGGGGGTCCGCGGCGAGGACGTGTCCCGCGGGGTGGGGGTGGAGTCCGACCGGCCGTCGCCGCCGGAACCGCCGTCCGAGTCCTCCCGCCCGTCGTCGGTGGACGTGGGGGAAGGGTCGGGCGACGGGGACCCGGTGGGGCTCGGGCTCGGTGTGGGGCTTGGGCTCGGTGTGGGGCTCGGGCTCGGGGAGGGGCTCGGTGTCGCGCTGGGGCTCGGCGTGGGGCTCGGGCTCGGCGTGGGAGAGGGGGTGGGGGGCTCGGTCGGATCGGGGCTGGGCGACGGGGGTTCGGTGGGGTCCGGGCTCGGGGAGGGGCTCGGTGTGGGGCGGGGGTCGATCACGGTGATCGACCACGCGCCGGTGACGGCGCTGGTCGGAGTGCCGGGTTCGGCGCACCCGTCCTGCTCGTCGGGGAGGGCGTAGGTGAGGGTGGCGACGACGTCGACCGACTCCCGGGGAGCGCCGTTGACCTGTCCCGCCGGGAGGGGTTCGCCCGGGGCCAGTCGTCGCGGCTCGAACCCGTCGACGCGGAACCCGGGGGTGTCGACGGACAGACCGATCAGGCAGACGGCGAGGTCACCCGTGTTGGTGGCGGTCACGGTGTTGGCCGGCACCGCCGATCCGAGGTCCACCTCACTGGCGGAGTGCCGGAACACGACGGTGACCGAGGGCGTGCCGGTGCCGGGCTCCGGGGAGGGGTCGGCGTAGGCCGGAGCCATCACGGCGACGAGGCTGGACCCCACGAAGGCGGCGCCGAGCGCGACGCTCAGGTGCCGGGGGTGCGCGGTGAGCGGGAATCTCGCGGTGGGGGTGGGCATCGGTGCGATTCACTCCTACGTGGCGCGCCGGAACGGTGGGACGCACCCGGCCCGGGGAGTGGCACCGCGCCAGCCCTCACCCGACTCGGGTTACCCCACGAATCCTAGGCCGTGCGAGCCCGGAAGACGAGTGTCATGAGCACCCGAATTCACACTGGTGGTGACGGTGAGTGACGGTTCCCGCTCCGGCTCTCGGCTTCGGTTCCCCGCTTCGGCGCCCTTCACCGCCCTCGACCGTTCCAGGACACGGGTTCTCGGGCGCACGGGACCGGCGACCGGGACCCCTTCGATCCCGGCCATGCCGACCGTGCTCCCCGCGCGTCCTCCCCCGCCTTCCGGCGGCCGCCCTACGTCCCGCTGTTCTCCGGGGTCCGGGCGGCGGGCAGCGACTCCGCGGCCTCGCCCTGTCCGGACGTGGCCTTGGCGACCGGGTCCGGAACGAAGCGGTAACCCACGTTGCGCACGGTGCCGATGAGCGACTCGTACTCCGAGCCGAGCTTGGCGCGCAGGCGCCGGACGTGGACGTCGATGGTGCGGGTGCCGCCGAAGTAGTCGTAGCCCCACACCTCCTGGAGCAGCTGCGCCCGCGTGAACACGCGGCCGGGGTGCTGGGCCAGGAACTTGAGGAGTTCGAACTCCTTGAAGGTCAGGTCCAGGATGCGGCCCCGCAGACGGGCGATGTAGGTCGCCTCGTCGATCACCAGGTCACCGCGGCGGATCTCATCCGGGTCGTCGGCGCCGGTGTCGGACGCCCCCACGGCCAGGCGGAGCCGCGCTTCGACCTCGGCGGGCCCGGCGGTGGTCAGGATGAAGTCGTTGACCTGCCAGTCCGGGGTCAGCGCCGCGACGCCGCCCTCGGTCAGGACGACCAGCAGCGGGCAGTCCAGCCCCGTGGTGTCGAGCAGACGGCAGAAGTTCCGGGCGGCTGCCAGGTCGGTTCGCGCATCGACCAGAATGGCGTCGACGGGAGCACTGGAGCTTCCGTTGCCACCGGAGGCCAGGAGCGCGCCGGCCTCCGCGGGCGCCACCCGCACCGAGTGCAGGAGGAGTCCGAGAGCGGGCAGCACGTGGTCGGACGGTTCGTTCGAGTTCGTCAGTAGCAGCAGATGGCTCATGCGTCTCTTCTCGTCAAACCCGCGTGATGCGGACGATCGAAGGCGCCTTTGCCCCCGGTGAAGATTTGTCGAATACGTCGCCTCCGAGCAACACCAAGGATAATCAACAGATGGCGAAGTGCACTATCAGGTACTGGGCCGCGGCCAAGGAAGCGGCCGGAACGGCCGAGGAACACGTCGAGGCGGGGACCCTCGGAGAGGCCCTGGAGGCGGCGTGTCGGCTGCACCCGGACGACCGCTTCCAGCGTGTTCTCGGGGCTTCGTCGCTCCTGGTCGACGAACGGCCGGTCGGTCGGCGGGCGCACGGCGAGGTCACCGTCACGGACGGCACTGTGATCGAGGTCCTACCGCCGTTCGCGGGCGGGTGAGGTCGTCGAAAACGGTTCGGAACACGGAGGAGACATGGACGAAACACCAGAATGGGCGCGGCGTGCGCGCGTCGTCGTTCTCGGCAAGCCGGAATGCCACCTGTGCGAGGAGGCGTGGGCGATCGTCGAACGGGTCGCCGACGACCTCGGGGCGACCCGGGCCGAGGTACGGCTCGACGAGGTGAGCGGGGTCGAGCGCGAGGAGTACTGGGACAAGATCCCGGTGACCTTCGTCGACGGGCGCCGGCACGACTTCTGGCGGGTCTCGGAGGGGCGTCTGCGCTCCGCGCTGAGCGCGTGAGCCGTCGCAGAACCACTCCGCGGGGGAACGGACGCGACTTCTCGGGATAACGAGAACGGGACGCAACAAATCTTCCCATCGGATTCCCGTCGGATGTCCGGAATGGGGGTCTTGGCCATACCGGTTCGGAGGTCGGGGGAGGCCTTCCCCGAAGGGGGCGTGGAGGACGCGCACAACGCGGAATCCGCCTCCCCGTACCACCGTTCGCCGCCGTGACCTCGTGTGGGGGAATGCCGCGGAGTTCCCGCCCCTCGCCGCGGGGCCCGTGTCCGCCGCGGGTGGGAACTTATGGAACCCGCCTCACAGGGCACCCCACTTTGTGCGTGCTTTCACAAGCACGTAATCTGTGGACGACAGACCAGTCGGGGAAGGACGACGCACCGGCCCCCACGGCGCGCCGCTCACGGCCCGCACCCCGTCCGCACCACAGCCGCTCAGGAGCGCCCGCCTGTGACCAGTCGTCCACCTCGGCCCCGGGAGAGGGGAATCCCCGAAGCCACCGTCGCCCGACTGCCGGTCTACCTCCGCGCGCTCCAGGCACTCCAGGACCGCGGGATCCTCACCGTCTCCTCCGAGGCGCTCGCCACGGCCGCCGGTGTGAACTCCGCCAAACTCCGCAAGGACCTGTCCCACCTCGGGTCGTACGGGACGCGCGGCGTGGGGTACGAGGTCGAGTACCTCGTGTACCAGATATCGCGTGAGCTTGGTCTCACCCAGGACTGGTCCGTGGCCATCGTCGGCATCGGCAACCTGGGACGCGCACTGGCCAACTACGGGGGCTTCGGCTCACGCGGGTTCCGTATCGCGGCCCTGCTCGACGCCGACCCCGGGGTGGTCGGACAGAGCGTGGCGTCCATCCAGGTGCGGCATATTGACAGCCTGGAAGAGGTTGTGCGTTCCAAGGGTGTGTCCATCGGGGTCATCGCGACACCGGCGGCGTCCGCCCAAGGCGTGGCGAGCCGGTTCGTCGAGGCGGGGGGGGCCCGCANATCCTCAACTTCGCGCCCGTGGTGCTCAATGTGCCGGACGGTGTCGATGTGCGTAAGGTCGACTTGTCCATCGAACTCCAGATCCTGGCCTTCCACGCGCAGCGCAGGGCCGACGGCGACGGTCGCGAGGCGCGGGCGGCGGGACTGGAACTGACGTGAGACCGACACCAAGGCCGTGAGGCCCGCATCAGCGGCGGCGATGAGCGAGCGTGCGCCGCGTCTCGGGAGGGTCCGCACACATGAAGATGACCCGTGCCCGAGTATGGAGAGAAGCTGTGTAGGCCCGCATAGGACGCATGGGAGAGAGCGGATGAGTGTCCTGGCCGTGGGGTTGAGCCACCGGAGTTCGCCGGTGGCGCTGCTCGAACGCGTCGCACTGAACGGCGAGACGCGGACCAAGGCGGTCGGCGACATGCTCGGCTCCGACTCCGTGAACGAGGTCATGGTGGTCTCCACCTGCAACCGCACGGAGGTCTACGCCGACGTCGCGACCTTCCACGGCGGGGTCGCGGCCATCACCGAACTCCTCTCCTGGCACACCGGCGTCCCGCTGGGCGAACTCTCCGAGCACTTGTACGTGCACTACGAGGACCGTGCCGTCCAGCACCTCTTCTCCGTCACCTGCGGCCTGGACTCCATGGTCGTCGGCGAGGGCCAGATCCTCGGCCAGGTCCGCGACGCCCTCAAGGAGGGCCAGGAGCACGCCACCGTCGGCCGGGTGCTCAACGACCTCGGCCAGCGCGCCCTGCGCGTGGGCAAGCGCGCCCACACCGAGACCCACCTCGACCACGCCGGAGCCGACATGGTCAGCTTCGGACTCGGCGAGGCCCTGCGCCCCCTCGGCGCGACCGTCACCCCGGAGCCCTCCGGGGTCACCGTCGAGAGCACCACCCCCGCCGAGGGAGCCGCCGCCCCGCCGGGCTGCCCCATGTCCGGCGCCACCGCCGCCCCCGCGGGTTCCGGTACCGCCTTCGCGGTGTCCGCCGACTCCGACGTCCCCGCCGCCTCCGACGCCGAGGTCGCCCGGCCCGCCCCCGCGTCGCTGGCCGGTGTCCGCGTCCTGGTCCTCGGCGCGGGATCCATGAGCGCTCTGTCCGCCAACACCGTCGCCCGCCAGGGGGCCGGCCGTGTGGTGGTCGCCAACCGCACCCACGAGCGCGCCGCCCGCCTCGCCGAGTGCCTCACCGAGGCCTACGACGCCGTCGACGCCGTCGCGGTGCCCTTCGAGGAGGCCGCGACCGCCCTCGCCGACGTCGACCTGGTCATCTCCTGCACCGGCGCCCAGGGGATCGTGCTCGCCGCCGACACCGTCGCCCCGGTCGCCGAGGGGCGCGACAGACCCCTGGTCTTCCTCGACCTCGCCCTGCCCCGCGACATCGACCCCGCCGTGCGGGACCTGCCCGGAACGCACCTGGTCGACATCGAGGACCTGCGTCAGGCAGCCGCCGGCGGCGCCGGAGGCGGCACCGACCGCTCCGGTTCCCTCACCCTCGTCCGGGGGATCGTGGAGGAGGAGGTCGCCGAGTTCGGCGCCGTCCGCCGCGCCAACCAGGTGACCCCGACCGTGGTCGCCCTGCGTGCCCAGGCGCAGGACGTCGTCGAGGCGGAGCTGACCCGCCTGCACGGCCGCCTGCCCGACGACCTCGGCCCCAAGGCGCGCGAGGAGATCACCCGGGCCATGCGCCGGGTCGCCGACAAGCTCCTGCACCGGCCCACCGTGCGGGTCAAGGAGCTGGCCAAGGCGCCGGACGGAGAGTCCTACGAGGTGGCCCTCCGGGAACTGTTCGACCTCGACCCCCAGGCCCCGGGGGCGCTCGCCGCCCCCACGGGCCCGACCCACGCGGAGCGCCCCGCCCAGGAGAAGGCATGACCGGTACCACCGCCAAGCTCGGCACCCGCCGCAGCACCATGGCGACCACCCAGTCCCAGATGGTCGCGGACGCGATCACCGAGCGCACCGGGCAGGCGATCGAGCTGGTGCTCATCACCAGCTTCGGCGACGTCACCAAGGCTCAGCTGACCCAGCTCGGCGGCACCGGCGTGTTCGTCAACGCCCTGCGCGACGAGCTGGAGGCCGGGACGATCGACTTCGCCGTCCACTCGCTCAAGGACCTGCCCACCGCTCCCGCCGACGGTCTCACGCTCGTGGCCATCCCCGAGCGCGACGACCCGCGCGACGCGCTGTGCGCCCGCGACGGCCTCAAGTTCGCCGACCTGCCGGCGGGCGCGCGCGTGGGCACGGGCTCGCCACGCCGCGCCGCCCAGCTCGCCGCGCTCCGCCCCGACCTCACCTTCGTGCCGATCCGCGGCAACGCCGAGACCCGCCTGGGCAAGATCACCGCCGGCGAGGTCGACGCGGTGGTCCTGGCCTACGCCGGACTGGGCCGCGTCGGCCGCCTCGACGACGTCACCGAGGTCTTCGAACCCGAACAGGTCCTGCCCGCGCCCGGTCAGGGCGCCCTCGCCGTCGAGTGCGCCACCGAACGCGCCGCGGGAGACCTCGCCCACCTCGCCGCCGTCGACCACGCGTCCACCCGCGCCGAGGTCGTCGCGGAGCGGACCGTGTTGGCCGAGCTGGAGGCCGGGTGCGCCGCGCCGGTCGGCGCCTACGCCCAGTACGGGAACGGCCGGCTCCGGCTGCGCGCCGCGGTGGTCGCCACCGACGGGACCGAAGCCGTGCGCCGGGAGCGCGTGATCGGCCTCGACTCGCCCGAGGACGTGGCGGCCGCCGCGGACCTCGGCCGGGACCTGGCACGGGAGATGATCGTCGAGGGCGCCGACGGCATCGTCGCCGCGGCCTTCACCGAGAGGGACGAGACACAGTAGGAGCCAGTCGGCGGGGCGCCCGCACGCACGGTCCCGCCGCGCCGCCACCACCCGGAACCCCGTGCCTCCGGGAGCAGGCGACCCACACACGAGGAGCCAGTACGTGAACGCCAACGCCAACCCCCAGCCTGAGGAATCGCGCGCCGCAACGCGGTCCGGACACGTGGCGCTGGTCGGTTCCGGCCCCGGCAGCGCCGACCTGCTGACGCTGCGCGGCGCCGACATGCTCCGCCGCGCCGATGTGGTCATCACCCTCAACGAACCGGCCCGGGAGGAGCTCGCCGGTTTCCGTGAGGGGCTGCTCACGCACTGCTCCGACGACGTGTCCGTGATTCAGGCCGACGAGTGCGGCGGCGACGTCAACGCCCTCGCCGTCACGCGCGCCCGCGAGGGCCAGCGCGTGGTGCGCCTGTACTCCGGTGACCCGTTCTTCGGGTGCCGGGGCGGTGAACTGGTCGCCGCCTGCCACCAGGCCGGGATCGACGTCGACGTGGTCCCCGGGATCTCCGCGGTGACCTCCGTGCCGACCTTCGCGGGCATTCCCCTGCTGGGCGATGGCAACCCCGAGGTTCGGGTGCTCAACGCGCGCGACCACGGCGGCGCGGAGGTCGACTGGCACGAAGCGGCGGCGAGCGAAGCCACACTGGTCATCCTGGGCGCCGACGCGCCCCCCGGGGAGGCCGCCGCGCACCAGGGGCCCGGGATCGACGTGCTGTGCAAGACCCTCATCGCGGGCGGGCGCCCGCCGACGACGCCCGTGGCGGTCGTGCGCGCGGGCGGCACGACCCGGCAGACCACGGTCACCTCGACGCTGAACCGGCTCGTCGCCGAGCTCAAGGCCAAGGACGCCAAGGGCCACCACCTCACGGCCCCCGCACTGATGGTCGTCGGGACGCCGGTGGGCCGCCAGGGCAAGCTGTCGTGGTACGAGACCCAGTCGCTGTTCGGCTGGCGCGTGCTCGTGCCGCGTACCAAGGAGCAGGCCGCCGCCCTGTCCGAGCAGCTGCGCGGCCACGGCGCCGTGCCCGAGGAGGTCCCCACGATCTCCGTGGAGCCGCCGCGCACGCCGCAGCAGATGGAGCGCGCCGTCCGGGGCCTGGTCACCGGCCGCTACCAGTGGGTGGCGTTCACCTCGGTCAACGCGGTGAAGGCGATCCGCGAGCGGTTGGAGTCCTACGGGCTCGACGCGCGCGCCTTCGCCGGGGTGAAGGTCGCCGCGGTGGGCGACAGCACGGCACGGGCGGTGCGCGACTTCGGGATCCAGCCCGACCTGCTGCCGCCCGACGACGTGCAGTCCAGCGCCGGACTCGTGTCGGTGTGGCCGCCCTACGACGCCGAGATCGACCCCATCGAGCGGGTCCTGCTGCCGCGCGCCGACATCGCCACCGAGACCCTGTCGGCGGGGCTCGGCGACCTCGGGTGGGAGGTCGACGACGTCACGGCCTACCGCACCGTGCGCGCCGCCCCGCCGCCCGCGCCGATCCGCGAGGCGATCAAGGGCGGCGGGTTCGACGCCGTGCTGTTCACGTCCTCCTCCACCGTGCGCAACCTCGTGGGCATCGCGGGCAAGCCGCACAACACGACCGCCATCGCCGTCATCGGCCCGGAGACGGAGAAGACCGCGATCGAGTTCGGTCTGCGCGTCGACGTCGTCGCGGCCAAACCCTCCGTTTCGGCCCTCGTGGAGGCGCTTTCGGAGTACGGTGCCGCCAAGCGGCGTGAGGCGATCGAGGCGGGCAAGCCCGTTCTGAAGCCGAGCCAGAAGCGCCGCGGCCGCCGCCGCAAGCTCTGAGCCGCCCACATCCGCCGACCACCTGGGAGTCCCCACATGCCCCTCTTCGGCCACGACGCCGCGTTCCCCGAGGCCCGGCCGCGTCGACTGCGCCGGGGCGCCGCGCTGCGCCGCCTCGTCGCGCAGACCCGCGTGCTCCCGGAGAACCTCGTCCTGCCGATGTTCGTCAAGGAGGGGCTGACCGATCCGGCGCCGATCTCCTCGATGCCGGGCCAGGTGCAGCACACGCGCGACAGCCTGCGCGAGGCCGCCGTCGCCGCGGCCGAGGCGGGTGTCGGCGGGCTCATGCTGTTCGGCATCCCCGAGGAGAAGGACGAACGGGGTTCGGCCGCCGACGACCCGGACGGGATCGTGCAGGCGGCCCTGCGGGACCTGGCCTCCGAGGTCGGCGACGACATCGTGGTCATGGCGGACCTGTGCCTGTGCGAGTACACCTCGCACGGCCACTGCGGCCCGCTGATGACCGACGGCCAGGTGGACAACGACCTCACCCTGGAGCGGTACGCGTCCATCGCGGCGGCCCAGGCCGAGGCGGGCGCCGCGGTGGTGGCGCCCAGCGGGATGATGGACGGTCAGGTCGCGGCGATCCGAGCCGGTCTCGACGGCGCCGGGCACACGGGGGTGCCGATCCTCGCCTACGCCGCCAAGTACGCGTCCGCCTTCTACGGGCCGTTCCGGGAGGCCGCGGAGGGCGCGCCCCAGTTCGGTGACCGCTCCGGTTACCAGCAGGACCCGGCCAACGCGCGCGAGGCGCTGCGCGAGGTCGCCCTGGACATCGCCGAGGGCGCCGACATGGTGATGGTCAAACCGGGACTGGCCTACCTCGACATCGTCGCCAAAGTCGCCGAGTCCTCACCGGTGCCCGTGTCGGCCTACCAGGTCAGCGGCGAATACGCGATGATCGAGGCGGCGGCGGAGCGCGGTTGGCTCGACCGGGAGCGGGTCATCGTCGAGACGCTCACCTCCTACCGCAGGGCGGGGGCCGAGCAGATCCTCACGTACTGGGCGACCGAGGCGGCGCGCTTGCTGCGGTGACGGACCGGGTCCTTTCGCCTCCGGTCGCGGCCGCCGGGCGTCGGGCCACCAGCCATCGGCCGCGTCTGGACACGTACGACCACCGGGGGGCTCCATGACAGGTGTGCTGTATCGACGCAAACGGCGGCACACGACCGAGAACATGATGGAGTCCGCGCTCCGCTACGCACGGCTGGGCTGGCCGGTCGTGCGCGGGGCCGCGCCCGGTGCGGACCGGGCGTGCACGTGTGACCGGATGGGCTGCCCCGACCCCGCGGCGCATCCGGTCACCATGGCGTGGGGTGTGGAGGCGAGCACCGACACCGACACCATCCGCCGGTGGTGGACCGCCTCTCCCGAGGCGAACGTGATCCTGCCGACCGGTCGGGTCTTCGACGTGTTCGACGTCCCGCGCGAGGCCGGTGTGATGGCTCTGGCGCGGATGAGCCACGCGGGCGTCCCCGCGGGGCCGGTCGCGGCGGTGGAGTCCTCGCGGTACCTGTTCTTCGTGGCGACGCGCTCACCGGTCGACGAGGACGAGTGGTGGTCGTGCCACCTGGACTGCGTCCCCGAAACGGTGGAGGAGACCCCCGGCCTGCGGTGGCACTGCCGCGACAGTTTCGTCCTGGGCGCGCCGTCGGCGCTGCCCTCCGGTGGCCGGGTGACCTGGATCCGGGCACCCTACGACGAGGGCGGGTCCGTCCCGCTGCCGGACCCGATCGCTGTGCTCGACATCCTCGCGGACGCGAGCGAGGAGTTCGCCAGGGGCGGTCGCTGACCCGACCGGTGTTCCGAGGGAGGGCCGGTCCGGTGTCCGGAACCGGCCCGACGGGCCTGACACGGGCGGCGTCGCCGGGGAAAGCGGGTCATGGCGTAGGTTCGTCCGGGTGAACGGAAAGACCCCTTCCTCCCCTCCCCCCGCCCCGCGCACCCCGTCCGCCCCGGTGCCCGATCCATTCCAGGCGTCCCCGCCGCCCCGGCCGGCCTTCGCGGCACCCCCTCCGCGCCGCGGGCGCGCGGCGCCGACGTGGCTCGTCGCCAGTGGCGCGGTCGTCGTGCTGCTGACCGCGGCCGGTGGCGGGTTCGCGCTCGGCGGCGTCCGGGCCGCGGCGGATCTGTCCGCCTCGGCGGAGGCGGTGCGAGAGAGCCGCGCGGGCGGGGCCCCGGCCGTCGTGGACGGCGCGGAGGAGGACGCCGAGGCCGAGGCGGCCGACGGCTTCGCCGAGCCCGGCGGCGTGTTCCCGGACGGCTCGACCGTGGACGTGGAGGGGGTCTCCTTCGGACTCCCCGCGGGATGGGCGCCGTTGGAGTCACTGCCCGAGGACATGTCGTTGCGGATGGACGGCTCCGAGACGGCGTACGCCCTGACGCGCGCCGACGGCACGATCGTCGCGTACGTGTCCGTGACCACGCTCTCCGTGACGGGGGCGGGCGGCCAGACCACCACCAGTGTCGACGCGGCGATCATGGTGCGTAGGGCCTACAGCCCGTTCGTCGAGGGCTCCGAGGACCGCGAGGGCGGCGCCCGCGAGGTGCCGGGGAGCCCCGACACCTCGCGCCTCGACATGCGCTTCACCACCGGCCTGGACCTCTCGATGCTGATCGTCGACACCGGAGCGCCCGCGTTCGCGGTCGTGTCCGCGGTGATCGACGAGGGGAGCGCGCCCACCGAGGACGAGGTCACCACCGCCGACCTCGAAGCGATCCTCGCGTCGGTGTCCGTGCTCTGAGGGGGCGCCCCGCCATCGGTGACCGGGCGGCGCCCCGCCGCCCGTGTCGGGCGCCGCCACCCGCCCCGCGCGCCTACACGCGCTCAGCGTTGACGACGATCCCGTCCTCGTCGCTGTAGAGCCACTCGCCGGGCACGAAGGTGACGTCCCCGAAGGTGACCGGAACGTCCAGTCGACCGGCGGCGTCCTTGGCGGACTTGCGAGGGTTGGAGCCCAGGGCCTTCACACCCAGGTCGAGCCCGCCCAACGCGACGGTGTCGCGGACGGCGCCGTGGATCACCACCCCCGCCCAGCCGTTGGCCACGGCGGG